>CAZBLL010000008.1:0-15402 GCA_964492625.1 uncultured Synergistaceae bacterium | reverse complement strand
CGGCGCATGTTCAGGGGGTCGTTCAGCCCGGCGACATGCTGGCCTGGGACGTTATCACGGGCGATGTGCGCAGGGCCAAAGACGGCGGCTGGATATTGGTGTGGAAGGACTACGACGGCGAGGGGCTCACCGGCCATTCGTTCCCCGGTCTGGTTACCTGGAGGCGGGGAACCTACGAGCTTGAAGCCAGGTTCGATCCGCGCTGGAATGGCGACGCCTCTCAGACCGACCACGTGGTCAAACTGGCCCCTCTTTCCATAAAGGGCAAGGGCGAGGCCGACGTGCAGCTTGAAAGTTTCATGATCCCGACGCTCAAGTCGTGGCTTGCGATTTTCCCTGCGGCGGGAACGGCAATGATGACGGTAGACGTTTCCCTGCGGTACCACAAAACCGGAGATATGTCAGAAGCCGCGTACGAAATAGGCAAATACTACGCGCTGGATTTTCTGGGAGGCAAGCTTACGGAGAAGTTCACCGGCAAACTGGGCGACGCTCTTGAAAAGCACGTATGGGGTTCCGACCGGGGCAAGTGGCTTCAGGACAGGATGAAAGACCTTGTAGCCAGGGCAAACGAGGGCGTAAAAGGCCTGGAAAAAATGACCGACGCACAGATAGACCAGTGCATTGAGATGGGAAAGGAAAGCCTTGCGGGGTACCTTGGAGGCAGCTTTGCGGACACGCTTCTGGCGCGGTTCGATGACAAAACCGGACTGGCGCCGGGGGGCGTCTTTGCCTCACCGGCCTGGGCCGACGAGAACCTGACCCTTGCTCTTGCGCCGCTTGGGTCTTTCCTCGGGGGGTACGGGGCCGGATATGTGCTGCTTGTGGAAACAAGCGGAAACCCGGAAATATTGTCAAAAGGCCGGGTGCTGGAACCCGCCCCGAACGTGGTTTTTTCATACAGAAGCGAGACGCAGCGCCTGTACGTATCGGGCAAGTGGACGGCCTTGATCCTTGGCGACGGCGAAACGGTAAACGTGTTCGCCACAGGTGAAGGAGATGTCCGAGCCTGCCTTGTGGGCCCCAAAGGCGTTCAGGCCGCCGCCATCGGTTCCCAAAGCTCGCTGGGTCCCGTAGCCGAAGTTTCATCATCGGGTTTCAGGTCCGGGCAATCGGGCAAGCCGGATGACGCACAAAGCAAACAGGCGGAGATAACGGGCAGCGGAGTCAGGCTCAGAGACGACCACGGACTTGAGGGCAAGGTCGTAGGCGCTCTCGACAAAGGGGATGTCGTGGAGGTCCTGGATAAATGGACCGCTCCTTCGGACATGGCCATCATACGGGAAGACTGCACCGGCATGTTCGAGGACCGCACGTTCCGCTTCAAAAAGGGAATGGGCGTTCACCTTGTCGAACACGAGTTCGAAAGTGAAGAGGTCATTGTGGGAGTCATGCAAAACGGCGAAATGGTCACTTACGGCCTGCACATAGAGTTCGTGGAGATACCGAAGGAGCAGACCTGGTACATGGTCCGCACCGGCAAGGGGCTGGAGGGCTGGGCCTACGGCGATTTCGTAAAGGTGCTGGATTAGGGCGGCTACCTGCGGCGCTCGCCCCTTACGGCCACGACTATACCCGTGAGGATGAGTGCGGCGCCCACCAGTTTGGCCATTGTCAGAGTTTCACCGAAAAGCAGCCATGCGAGAATGGTGGCCCCGATGGGTTCTCCCAGAAGGGCCACCGCCACCAGGCTGGCGCTTACATACCTTAGCGCCCAGTTGTAGCTGCTGTGACCCATTATCTGTGAGATCAGGGCCATGGCGGCGAAGGCCGCCCATGTCGTTTTGGGATAGCCCGAAAGTGGCAGCCCCATGACGGCGATGACGGCCAGCAGGATCATGGCGGCCGCAGCGTAGCAGAGGCAGGTGTAGGTGGGCAGCGATACCCTGGCCCGCACCACCCTGCCCGTAAGGAAATACAGCGTGGCGAACCACGCTCCTGCCAGAGCCAGCAGGTCGCCCGTAAGCGCCCTTCCGCCCAGCGCAAGATCTCCCGTGCTTATAACCAGAACTCCGGCAAAGCTCAGGCCTATTCCGCACCATGTCAGGCGAGAGACTTTATCCTTGCTGACGAAGGGCGACAGGAGAGCCGTCCATATGGGTATGGTCTCTACTATGACCACGCTGCTGGCTATGGTGGTGAAAAAAAGCGACGTGATCCATGTGGCGAAATGAAGGGCAAGAAACACGCCCGCGAGCATGGTCCACAGAAGGTCTTTTCGGGTAAGAGCCCGCAGTTCGTCCCGGTGCTTCAGCAGCACCAGGGGAAGCATCGCCGCGGCGGCTATGGACGAACGGTAAAAGGAGATAACTATGGGCGAAGCCTCGGCGTAGCGCGCGAAAATGGACCCCGTGGATATTCCCACGACGCCCAGCAGCAGGACCAGAAGTGGAGTGAAACGGTTCATAGGAAGCTCCTTTCAAAAAAACAGCTTGCAGCGGGCAGAAAAAACAGCAGGCAGTGCGCAGCGCACAGCTGGCAGCTGGCAGAAAAGGCAGAGGCAAGGAAACGATGGCCGATGGCGGAATTCCGATGGCCGAAAAAGCCTGTCATTCGGTCATCGGTCTCTTGCCCTTGCTGTCACCCCGAACGAACGGCCGGCTTAGCCGTGAGGAGGGGTCTCGGTGTTGAATTTTTGATTTCCTCCTGACGCCCGTCTCCAGATTCCTTGTTGCCTGACAAAGCGAGATTCTTCACTACGCTGACGCTCCGTATCGGGGTGACAAACTCTTACGGCAAATGCATTTTACCTTTCCTGTCGGCTGATTGCTGTTAGCTGCCTCCTGCTTTTTCCGCCATCGGGTTTTAGTATTACCTCGACACCGGTATGGCCAGAGCGTCGACGAATTCGTAGAACGATTCGGCTTTTTGGTCCCATGCCCGCAGTCGCTCCAGGCTCATTGCCCACAGGTCCACCGGCATCATCGGCTCAACCAGTTGCGGACAGTAACGGCTCATGCGCTCCGCCAGCCGTCGGGCCTGATCTTCGGTCCCGGTGATCCAGAACCACCAGGTAAAACAGCTCTGTTGCTGAGTGTCTATGTCGAAACACCCCGGCAGGTACAGATGACGGTTGTTGGCCAGAAACAGGCCGAACCCGCCAAGGTCCTCCAGGGCCTGCTCAACCGTCAACTTTTCGGGGTCGACAAGCAGCCTGGCGAAAAGTCTGTCGCTGTTCAAAAAACCGAAACGGTCGGTGTTGCGGCGGTCTCTCCAGTACCACTGGTAGTCGCATTGGTTCACGCAGAGCATGTCGGGACGGAATATCGCCGTCGGCAACGCCTGTTTTGCAAGCCACCTGTCGATCTCGTCCAGGCCCTCGTCTCCCGCCGGCCGTGTCCTTGGAAAATGTTCCACGATAGACGCGAGGGCTTTATCCTGGGGGTAAAGCCACGTGAAATCGTCGCCGTCTGTGGAAAACATGCCGCTTGCCGGGATATGCGGGTAATAGGGGAGTTCCGGCGAAACCGTGACCCTTTTGGTTCCGTGGAAACCCCGGAATCCTCTTTCAAACAGCAGCGAAGCCTCAAGGGCCATGAGCGACCTTGCCGTATCGTCGGGCGCTTCGCCGGGTTGTGCGTCCAGCCAGGACTCGGCGGCCCAGGTTTTGAAAGTCTCAACCCCCTGGCCGGTCAGCGAAAACACATTATCCTTACAATGCAGGAGCCCTTGGGCTTCCAGCGCCGACGGCGCGCCCGGGTCCTCCCCCGTGAGGGAGACGAGGTCCGGTGTCCATACAGGGCGCTTGCGGTCGAAAAGCAGAAGTACCCTCTCGCGGCTCATTGGTTTTCCTCCCTTTTGGTTGTTCCGTTCAAAGCAGGGGGCTGAAAAGTTTGGTTACTCCCTCAATCGTTTTGATGGTGAAAGAGCGCCTGCTCCATTTTTCGGGCGAAAGCTGTCTGGAGACTTGCAGGAATTTTTCCTGGGCCTGTCTTATAGGTGATGCTGAATCCTGTCCGTAGAGCACACAGTTGAGTTCGAAATTGAGGGAAAAGGAGCGAATGTCGAAGTTGCTCGACCCGAAAAACGCCATGTTTCCATCCACGGTCATCGTCTTGGCGTGCAGAATTCCCTCTTCGTACAGATATATCTCCGCGCCCTTGTCCATGAGCGGCGCGTAGTAGGCCCTGGCGGCGTTACCCACGATGAACTGATCGGAACGGCGGGGTATGACCATGCGGACCCTGGCGTCGTTGAGCGATGCTATCTCGAGGCCCTCCTGAAGGCCCTCGTCCGGAATAAGGTAGGGGGTGGTTATGACCACTTCGCTTCTGGCGCAGTGGAGCGCAGAAACAATTAGACGCTGATAGTTTTCCGTCGGGTAAGACGGGCCGCTGGGGACCGTCTGGATGATATGCTCTCCGTGATGACTGAAGAGGGGAGAACCGGCTCCTTCGTCGAGGAAATCTCCCGTTTCAACATACCAGTCCTCCGCAAAAACACGCTGCAACTGAAGCGCCAGCGGTCCCTCTGTCCTTATGGTGAGGTCCTTCCAAAGAAGGCCGTGGGCCTTGCCTCCGTAAGAGGGGTCGGTAAGGTTGTGTGAGCCCATGTAACCCAGGCGGCCGTCGACGACCGCCAGTTTCCGGTGGTTTCGCAGGTCGAACCGGGCCGTGAGCGGGCCTCTTCTCAGCAGGTGCAGCGGCAGGGCCCGGGTTATCTCTATGCCCTGTTGCTCGAGTTCTCTCGCCCGGGATGCAAGGAATTGCTTGGACCCCAGAGCGTCTACAAGAAGTCTGCACGATACGCCTCTGGAGGCTGCCATGGCAAGGGCCCTGAAAACGGGAGATGTAACGCTGTCGTCGGATACGATGTAAAAGAGGAGATGAACATGGTGCCTGGCGCGGTCTATGTCGGCGGCCAGACGTGTCGCGAGGCTTTCGGCGCTGTCCAGCAGTTCCATGGTGTTCCCGCTGACTGCGGGCATGTCTCCCAGCTTCTCGCCGAGAGCCGCAAAGCGGTTCAGCGGGGAAAAAAGCCGCACCGGTTCCGGCCGCTCGGCCAGGGTGCAGGCTGCTTTCTTGCGATCCAGTCTGTTGAGCATGTTCTCGTGCCGTAGCACCCGCTCCCTTGGCAGTTTGTGGGAGTTGAAAACAAGATAGAAGATGAGGCCGGGCCAGGGCCACAGGAAAATCACCAGAAGCCATGCCATGGCCGTGGGCGGCGAGTGCCACTGCGGGGCCAGGCATATCATCACGATCCGGATGGCGAATGAGGAAATATCGTGGAGCAGAAGCAGCGCCCATGAAACGTCAGGGTTCATTTCCGTTCCTTCCCCGAAGCCGCCTCGGTGGTCTCGAACTCGCATACTACCGGAAGATGGTCCGACAGCTTCGTCCGTATTACCCGGGTGTCCATTATCTTTATGCCGGGACTTGCGAACACGTGGTCGAGCGCTCGCCTTGGGTGTCTGCTGGGCCAGGTGGGCTCGCCGGGGTTTCCTGCGGCGGTAAGCCCGGTGGCGCGTTCTATAAAGCCTGTTTCGCTTTCCGAAAAGGTATTGCAGTCGCCCGCAAGGATAACGGGTTTTTCCTTTTTACGGCATAACTGTCCCAGGCGGCGGATCTGTTCCCTGCGGGCTGTTTTGCCGAGAGACAGGTGAGCCACCTGCAGTAAGAATGAACCGAAATCAACTTCCAGCAGCGATCGCTTGAATCCCCGCCCCAGGTCTCTGACGGCGTAACCCGTCCACGGCAGGCCCGCGACAACGGCGTTTCCCTGATGACGCAGCAGAGGCGTACGCTGCACCGCTCCTCCGGAGCCGTACTTGCCGATGAAAATGCTTTCAAAACCAAGGTGTCGGGCCAGGCGTCCGGCCTGGCAGCGTCCGCCGTGACGCCACGAGCCGCCGTCGGCTTCGACCAGCGCCACTATATCGGGCTTCTCCGAGGCTATAAGCTCGGCTATGCGCCCGAACCGGTGTCCGGTGGGGAGCAGGAAACCGCAGAACGGCAGCGGGAGGTGATGCTTGAGTCCGCATCCAGTGCCGTATCGAATGTTGTACAGCATCAGTTTCAGCGGCGACGCCTCCCCTCGTATATACGAGTATAGCAGTTCGCCCTGATTAACCGCCGAGCCTGTCGAATCCCTCTCCCAGCACTTCATGAATATTGTTCACGCTGATAAACGCTTCCTGGTCGACCTTTCTGATGAAGTTGCGCAGTCTTATGAACCGCCTGCGGTTGACTATGGTTGTAACAACTTCCTTTGGATCGCCCGTCCAGGCGCCGCGCGCCTCATATATGGTGGCGCCGCTTTCCAGTTCCTCAAGAATGAATTGCTGGATTTTCATGCTTTCCCTGCTGACTATCACCACGTGCTTGTTGATCTTGAGACCCGTGATGATGTTGTCCACCAGAAAACCGTTGATGATGACGCCCAGCATGGCGTACATGCCCAATCTGACGCCGAAGACCGCGCCCGCCGCCAGAACGATGAATAAATCGCAGATCAGAACACCCTTGCCCAGATCGATGTTAAAGTATTTGTTCAGAATCTTGGCGGTAATGTCGGTGCCGCCGGTTGAGGCGTTCTGGTTGAAAACGATAGCCATTCCGGCTGCTGAAAGCATGACGCCGAATATAAGCTCTACCAGTATGTCGTCTGTAAGGGGTTGCGAAATGGGCCACAGTTTCTCCATGGCCCAGACGCACCCCGAAAGAAACAGGCTCGAATAGATGGTCTTGGCGCCGAAATCGAAACCTATGAATATGAGCCCGATAACGAAAAGCACAAGGTTCATTCCCAGCATCAGCAAGCCCACGGGCAGGGATGGAAAGAATGAAACAACCACCATGGCCAGGCCGCCTACGCCGCCCGTTGCCAGGTTGTTGGGAACAAGAAACCATGTAATACCCGCGGCTACCAGAGCGCAGCCCAGGTGAATGAGGGCCCATTCCCTTACTGTCGCTCCGGATGGGCGCAGAAGAGTCAGCTTGTTCTTTATGCCGGATAGTTTCCCCATGAAGACACCTCCTGTCATCAGCCACCCTTTATGTCACATGACCGGCCGAATGTCCATAGCAAAAGGGGCCCCTGCAGGGGCCCCGAAGTCATTTTGTCTCTAAGCCCCGGTTATTTGCCTGATTTGGCAATTTTTCTCACGGCCTTCCGCAGCAACTGCGGGAACTCGTTAAGCGAATAGGGCAGGTGGATGCGCTCTGTGTTCTTGTGAGCGTCCTTGCCCAGGGGACCCAGGTTCATGACCGGGATATCCAGTTCCAGAAGGGCTTTCTCCGGGAATGGGTACATTCTGCCCCAGCCGGGCATGTTGTCGGCGAAAGCCCTTATCTCGTCGCCGCCTCCCTGAAAACCGCAGTAGCTCAGGTCGGACACTCCTTCGAAAAGCGGTCTTATCTGCATCCGTTTGCCGAAACTGTTCTGTGTTTCCGACGCCACGTAGTCGGCCACTTCAAGCATAAGCTTCTCGCCGTCGGCAGCGCCGGTGTTGACCCTGTGCGGATACCAGGGAGGAAGGAACCCGATGATCACCAGAGGCGGCGTTAAGCCGCAGAGGTCCACCAGGGCCTCGGCAAGGGTGACGGCCCTGACTCTCTCGTCCGCCCCGGCGGGGCAGCCCCTCAGGACCGAATCCACATATGCGTCGAAATCGCCCGCAAAGCCGTTTCGGGCCTTTTCGTGCAGTTCGGAGAACGTCATCACTTTGGGTTTCCACTGTTTTGGTTTGTCGGGCAAGCCGTTGCTCTGCAGAAACTCGCCTGCGAAACGCTCATACTGGTCGATAGCCCTGTTCTGGCCCTCCATGGCTATGTCGCGCATTTCGTCGAGGATCTGTCCAGGGTATTTCGACGAGGTGAGATAACTGTAAAAAGCCATGGCGCGCGTCATTATGGTGGCGGAATATTCACGGCGAAGGTCGGTCTGGCGCATACATCCGAAGGGCGGGAACTTTTTGCCCTCAAGAGTGTCGGAGTAGTCGGGGTTGCCGTCGAGCATGGTGTTTATGTGTGACACTATAGGCGCGGCGCAAAGACCTTCGTAATATTCTCCCACGTGGGTCTCCTTGCCGATGACCATGAAGAAGGGGTTGATCTTGCCGATGCTGCCCAGATAGACGGTGGGTTCGGCCGTTTCGCCGGTTGCGAACGTTGGCTCCGTGTTGATTATGGCCAGATAGCGGAGGCCCATCTCCTTCTGAAATTTCGCCAGGAATTCGGCCGCCGAAAGCATTCCCGCCGAATTGTTCTCTTCGTCGGGGACGTAGATCACGGCCAGGTTCGCTTCGAGAGAATCCGGGTCCGAAGCGGCTTCTTCGAGCAGGGTGATCCCCGCCGCGACGCCGCATTTCATATCGGATACGCCCCTGCCGAAAAGCCATTCGCCCGAGTCGAGGTCTTTCCGGGCGTCGTCGGATATCTCCGTATTGCCTATGCGTCTGGTATATTCCTCGGGGTCAAAGGCCCACTGCCGCAGGGTCCCGCAGGCTTCGGTGCTGACTACGTCCATATGTCCCGTCATTAATACCGTGCGGCCCGTTTTTTTCGGGGCGCGCACCAGGCCGAAAACCAGGTGACGCCCGTGGGGGTCGTCCCTCAGAGGAAGGAGTTTCAGGTCGTCGGGGTGATCGCAAAACCACGGGTGCGAGGAAAGCCGGTTGTATATAAACCTGGCGACACGGTTTTCCTCGTCCCCCGACGGTGAGACGCTTGGTATTCCTACAAGTTCCAGAAGCAGATGATACATGGGAGAAGCCTCCATTTCTTTGTCTCTCGGCGGGTCGGGACTGTCTATCTGGCGGCGTATTGCCTGAGGGCCCTTCCGAGGCGCGATGCGCCTTCTTCCGCTATTTCCGGTGTTACCTTGGAGAAGGACATCCGTATGGTGTCCAGTCCCTGGCCGGAGGCCGGGAAAAAGCCTGTCCCGGGAACTACGGCCACTTTTTCTTCTTTTATGGCGAATCTGGCGAAATCTTCCGCGTCCTTTACACCGTTTACACGTCCCCAGAGGAAGAAGCCCCCCTCGGGGTTGTTGAACTCAAGCCCTTCGGGTGCGGCGTAACGGTTCAGGGCGTCGACAAGGGCGTCCCTGTGTCCGCGATACAGGTTCTGGATTTCAGCAAGGCGCTTTTTCATTTTTACGTGCTCCAGGTAGTCCAGAACGGCGAGCTGAGTAAGTTCGGGCAGACACAGATTGCCGATGATCCTCAGCCGGTGCATTACATCCATCACCGGGGCAGGGGCAACCGCCCACGCACACCTGAGCCCCGGTGCTATGACCTTGGAAAAACTGCCGAGATAAAGCACGCGCTGGTCGTCGCCCGACATCCGGAGATAGGTCTCTCCCGGTGTTTCCCCGTAGGAAAGATGCCGGTAGGGGTCGTCCTCGATGATCAGAAAATCGTACTGCCTGGCAAGGTTCAGGATGCGCCGTTTCTTTTCACCGGAGGTGGAAAAGCCCGTGGGGTTCTGAAAGGTGGCCCCGGTATAAAAGCACTTTACGTGCAGGTTCTTCAGCAGCATTTCCATTTTGTCGATGTCAGGCCCGTCTTCCAGAAGGGGAATACCGGCCATATGGGCGCCTTCCTTGCGGAACCCCAGAAGCGCTTCGGGGTAGGACGGAGACTCAACCATAACCGTGTCGCCTGGTTCAAGGAATGCCTCCGTAAGCATATGAAGGCCTTCCTGGGACCCGCTCGTGATGAATACGTTTTCGTGAGTGACCCATTTGGGCAGCAGTCTGTCTCTTGTCATCCATCTGGTTATCCATTCCGCCAGTTCGCGGTTGCCCCGGCGCGCGTTGCTGTAGCTCCATAACTGCGCATCGGAGGTGATAACCCTTTTCAGGGAAGCGGTAAGCTCTTTGGACGGGTACAGTTCTTCGCAGGGTTCTCCGGCGGCAAGCGAAATAGCGCCCTCTTCCTCGGCAAGGCGCATAACCTCGCCAATGGCCGAAAGGGCCAGCCTGCTTCGGGCCCGCGTGTTGAAACGTTCAGACCAGCGCCTGTTCATTGTTTCACGCTCCTTTAAGGTGCAGGGGAATTAAGCTTCGTATACACCATGACGAAGGTACTCGTTAAGAGCGTTTTTGTCCAGATGCGCTATTCCAAGGGTCTCCAGCGTGAGCCCCGTCTTCCAGAAATCGGTTCCTTCCATTATCGAAGCCAGGGTGATCATCGATTCAATGACGGGTGTCCTCACACCGAACTTTCCCGCCAGTTCATAGAAGAGGTGGCAACCGACCGGAATGTCCTCGGTGATATAGCGGTTGTGGATGGAAAAGGGTCCCGTTCCCATTGCCAGTTTGTACTGTTCCTCGAACGGCACGGCGAAGCCTTCGCCCATGTGCTCCGAGCCCAGTATGTTGGAGCGTGAGAAAAAGTCCTTTTCCTCGAAATGCTGAATGCCCACGCCAAGGGCCGTTGCGATATTGCATTCCTCCCGGTACAGCGCGAGCTGCACCCGGGAAATGGAAGGGCAGTAGGCGTGAGAGTAGATGGAAAAGGTGTATTTATCCTCTCCGTACACGACGCCCCAGTTTTCCATGGCGCCGACACCGAGGATAGTGCCCGGGCAGTGCAGAATGGGGTTTACATTGCTGAGGGCTATGTCTACGACCGTATCTCCGCTGACGGGGTCGACCACCGAGTCCAGCGAGGGAACATACTGTTTCGAGGCCATGAAATCGTCCTGGTCCGACATGGGCATGGCCGCGCCCCTGAGCGATATGGCCCAGTAGTTTACGCTGACTTCGGGCATAGCCACTCCGCCGGACGCCTTGATACGTATGCCGTAGGGCTGGCTGCTCCATTCCCCGATTATTACCTTTTTGGTGCAGTTCATCTCCCGCATCATCTTGCGCATCAAAAGCGAGCCGAAATTGGCCGTGGAAAAGTGTATGACCATGCCGTCTTCCAGATGGGGAATCAGTTTTTCGAGAAAGGCCTTTGTGCCCACCGCCGGGAACGCCATAACAATGATCCCCGCGCCCTTGACCGCCTCGGAAATATCGCATGTAACCGTACCGATTTTCGCCAGTCCCTCGCGCTTGAATCCGTAGAGGCTTTCCTGCCTTCCGCTCAGACGGATTTCCCGGGTTTCGCGGATGCAGCCCAGGTTTTCCCAGAATTCGGGTAGTTCATACAAGCGTACTTCCCGGCCGGCCAGGGCGGCGCAGGCCGCGTGCCCCCTGGCTGTTGCGCCGCCGCCTATGACGGCGATGGGTTTGTCCTTAAGATATTCAATGTTCACCATATCATTACCTCCTGGTTGTCTAGAGTTTTCCTCCGAGAACCAGCCGGGGAAGCCAGAGGGCGAGTTCGGGGAAGTAGGTTACGGCCAGAAGCGTTGGAAGCCAGGCGAAGATAATGAATATCATCGCAGGTTTCATCATCGCCGAAACAGGGGTGTTGGCCATGCGGCCGCCGAAATACAGCGTAGGAGCAGTTGGAGGTGTAACATTGCCCATACCCAGGTTGGTCCCGATTATCGCCGCGAAATGTATTGGATGGACGCCCAGCTGGGTGACAACCGGCAGAAGGATGGGAGTGCACAGAAGCATGGCGCTTACGTCGTCCATGATCATCCCGATTATTATCATGAAGATGTTGAGCATCAGAAGTATCACGTATCTGTTGGTGGACACTGACGTTAGGAAGCCCATTATCAGCGCCGGCAGATGTTCCTGAATATATATGCGGCTGAGCATCATGATGCAGTACATCATCAGCATTACAACGCCGGTGGTCGTGGCGGTTTCGATTATCACCTTGAAGAAATTGCCCCGGTTCAGCCCCTTGTAGACCATGAATCCCACCGGGATGGAGTAAAGAACGGCAACGGCCGCTGCTTCCGTGGGGGTCATTATGCCTCCGTAGATGCCGCCCAGAACGATGACCGGCATTATGAGGGCGGGCGCGGCTTTTTTCCCGCGGTTGCTGAAAAGGCTCAGTTTTTCCCTGAATTCCATCTGGGGCATTACCTGGATATCGGGGTTGTCTTTAAGCATCAGAACGTTTAGGCCGCTTAACAGCGCCGTAAGGATAAGGCCCGGTCCCACCGTGGCCAGGAAACAGGCCAGGACCGACTGCTGGCCGACCCAGGCGTACAGTATCATCTGCGAGCTGGGCGGTATGAGAAGACCAAGCGGCGCGGCGCAGGAAACAAGAGCGGCGCTGTGGCCCATGGGGTATCCGTTTTCCCGTAGACGAGGGAACATTATGGAGCCTATGCACGAAAGCGTGGCGGCGCAGCTCCCGGAAATGGATCCGAACACGGCGCAGGAAACCACTGCGACGACGCCGAGGCCGCCCTTTATGCGGCCGACCATGACATCGACGAAGTTTACGAGAGAGGTGCCTATGCCCCCCTTGTCCATCATTCCGCCCACCATGATAAACAGGGGTATGGCCAGCAGGACTATGGAGCTCATCTGGCTGAACCCGTAGGGAAGAAGGAAACTGGGGTCATAGCCCTGTGTTATGACCATAAAGGTTGTGGAAAGCATAAAGCAGAAGGGCACGGGCAACCCGAGAAGCAGGGTGATTATGATAAGCAGAAGGGCAATCGTGATTGCCATTGAAATTTCCTCCAATTGTCGCGGGCCCGCCCACACCTGGGCGAAGCCGGGTATTCGATCATGAACCGGCAACCGGATATACCGGTTTGCGACGAGTCTGTGTTGTCGGTCTGTTTACGCGGCGCTCTCTTTCCTGATCTCCAGAAAACGGAACAGGTCTTCAAAAAAGTAGACTACTGAATAGATGGACATAAGCACGTACCCCACAAGTACGGACAATTGCGATATGAAAACGGGGATCCTCAGGCCGGTGGTACGGGGCATCCACTCGATGCTGTAGAAAATCATTTCAACGGCCCATATGGAGAACAGGATGCACAGAGAAGAAATCGTAAAGCGTACTGCAACACTGAGGGCGGCCCGTGCTTTTTCACCCAGCATCTGGGGAATGATGTCGGCTTTTACGTGGCTCTTGTCGTAAACACCGTAGGAACTGCCCATGAAGTAGAGCCAGAACGCCGCTATAACGACGATCTCTTCAAGACCGAAGAGGTCGGATTTGAGAACGTAGCGCAAAAAGACCTCCAGGCACATGATGAAAACCACGAAAAGGCTCGTAAGGACCAGCAAAACCTGCTGGGTACGCAAAAGCAGTTTCCAGAAGAACGAGTTTTTAAAGGCGAGCAACAGGTTCACGGCGGTATCCTCCAAAAAGGCGCCAGGCGGAAAATCCGCCTGACGCCCTGGCATTTTTCGAAAAACTTCCTATTTCAATGATTCCTTGACTTTTTCGAGTGTTTCCTCACCGAACTGGTCGGCGAGTTTGGGCCAGGTGGTTGCGCGGATGTAGGTGGCTATATCGGTCATCTCCTGATCGGTAAGAGGAATGATCTCTACGCCGGCTTCGGCCAGTTTCTTCTGATACTCAAGATCTTCGGACTTGGAATCGGCGAAGCTCTTGTCGGCCTGCTTGTTGACGGCGTCCATGATGACCTTCTGGTCTTCGGCGGAAATCTTGTTCCAGATATCCTTGTTGATGAGATATGCGGTCTGGTCGAAGAGGCAGTTGTAGGGGATGTAGAACTTGATGACGTCGCGGAAGCTCAGGTAATTGATAACGGCTGATCCGCCGATCCATCCGTCGCAGACGCCTGTCTGGATGGCGCTGTACGTGTCGGCGTAGGGGATGTTGGTTGTTCTGTAGCCGAGATCCTCGGCGGTTTCCTTGTAGACGGCCAGAGGGGCGATCCTGATCAGGGTGTCCTTGTCGGCGTCGGCTTTGGTGGCGTTTTCGGGTTTCTTCGCCGCGCCCACGCCGATGAATCCGTCACCGTGGATCCGGAGCAGTTTGACGCCCAGTTTGTCGAGTGAGTCGTCGATGATGCCGTAAACGTAGGAACCGGGAGAAAGCTGTTTCTGCATTCCCTCGCCGGTGGTGGCCAGTGCGGGAAGGGACCCTATCTCGAGCATCTGGTCGAACTGGCTCGGGATGAAGATGAGACCCATCTCGATTGTGCCCCGGCGAATTTCTTCGCAGACCTGCGTGTAATCGCCCAGCTGGTTGGCGGGGAATATTTCAAGAGTGATCCTGCCGTCGGTTCCTTCTTCAACCGCTTCCTTGATGGTGTACAGGGATTTGGTTCCCCTGTATTCGGGCGACGAGATGCCGGCGACCTTGAGCTTCATGGTGTCGGCCGCCATGGCTGCTCCGGCCGTAAGCAGGCCCAGAACGAATACACAGAGAACTATACGTGCGATACGCTTTTTCATTATCCCACTCCTCTCATAATTGAACCCCTTATTGCTGCCCTCTGGCGCTGTTTTCTCCCTGTCGGTTCCTCCTTTCCCGCGGAGAATGTCCCCGGTATTCATGATGATGGTGTGTTTTTCCTAATGCCTGAACTGAAGTTTGTAGGAGAGTTCTTCCGCGCCGTCCTTGATTATCTGAATCCAGCGCTGGAGTTTCTCCTCGCTTGAATCGCTTTTGTTGGCGGCCAGTGAAAGGCAGGCCCAGACGATATTGTTCTTGTCGAAAACGGGAGTTGAAACGGAAACGATCCCCAGGCTGAAAACCTCGTCTTCCAGCGCGTAGCCCTGCTCCCGGATGAGCTTGAATTCCTTGCGTATTTCCTCGGGGTCGGTGGTGGTGTAGGGTGTGCGTTTTTCGAACTTGAAAGTCGAAAGGATGCGGTCGATCACTTCCCGTGGCTGATAGGCGCACAGCAGCATTGCGGAAGCGCCTGAATTTACGGGAACGCTCTTGCCGATAAAATCGTTGTAGTCGTATATGCCCCCCGAGCGGCTGTGCTTGTACGCGGGATACGCACGGTCGCCCTCCCAGAGGCTTATGTAGGTTGTTTCGCCGGTGGTGTTTGTTATGTGGGCCATGATTGGTTCCGCTATTTCGCTTATGCCCTTGAACCTGCTGTAGACGTTTCCGAGGCGAAGCATGATGGGGCCGAGGTGGTATTTCCTGGAGGATACGTCCTGTATGACGATATTCTGTGTCTTCATGGCCTGGAGCAGTTTGAAGGCGCCGCTTTTGCCCATTTCGATCTCATCCGCCAGGTCGGTAAGGCTCATTTCAAAAGGCGGTTCTCCCAGTCGCTTTAGAAGCAGTATGGCTTTTTCGACACTGCTCATCCGCTACGCCCCTTTAGTTTCCTATTAGGAAAACAGTTTTCCAGAAATGCTTTTTGTTCCGCTAGTATACCCCTATGTCAGGCGATTTGTCAAAGCAGAGCATTAGCGGACATTTTCCATATGGGAAACCCAAAACCGGCAGGCAGGCGCGCAGAAAAGAATAGAGCCGTAAGACGTCAGACGTAAGACGTGAGACGTAAGACGTGAGGCGTAAAAGCCTGTCATCCCTCATCCGCCGGCTGGCGGATGAGGGATCTCGGGTTTGTTCTTGACTTCGCGGTTCAC
>CAZBLL010000007.1:0-16819 GCA_964492625.1 uncultured Synergistaceae bacterium | reverse complement strand
GCGCAGCATCGTTCCGTCAAGACAGACAATATCCCTGAACAGGCAAGTCATCGGCGATCGCCCTCCCCTATTCCCTCCACGAATCCATATACTCTACCTGCTGCGGAGTCAGCTTTTCGATCACCAAACCCAGTGATTGCAATTTGGCCTCGACCACGGCTTTGTCTGTCGCTTCGGGGACCGCATACACACCGGGCTTTAACGTGTTACCGGCCACATACAGCGCCGATTCGAGCTGTAGCGCGAAACTGAGGTCCATGATCTCCACGGGGTGCCCGTCTCCGGCCGCCAGGTTCACCAGGCGCCCCTCTCCGAGAAGATGTATCCTGTTTCCTTTTTCCATATGGTAGGTAAGCACATTGGGACGATCGTTCGTTGTCTCCCGAGCCATTTCCTCAAGATCGCTTCTGGAAACCTCTACGTCGAAATGTCCCGCGTTACCCAGGATAACCCCGTCTTTCATCAACGCGAAGTGCTCTTTTCTTATTACTCCCGTGTTGCCTGTAAGCGTAAAGAAAATGTCTCCAACGGCGCTGGCGTGCTGCATATCCGAGATATCGTGACCATCCATAAGCGCTTCGAGCGCGCGATGGGGATCCGTCTCAACGACAAGCACCCTTGCACCCATACCACTGGCCCTGGAGGCCACTCCCCTTCCGCACCAGCCGTACCCGGCAACTACGACAACCTTTCCCGCCACAAGAACATTGGTGGTTCTCATGAAACCGTCAAGAACCGACTGTCCCGTTCCGTAACGGTTGTCGAAAAGGAATTTGCTTTTCGCGTCGTTGACGGCGATCATGGGGAATTTGAGAACTCCATCTTTTTCCATCGCCTTCAGGCGCTTGACACCCGTAGTCGTTTCTTCCGATCCACCCCTCACCGATTTCATCAGATCGGTGCGTTTCTCGTGCAGCAGCACGACCATATCGGCCTCGTCGTCGATAACGATATCAGGACCTATCGAAACAGCGGAATCCAGATGTTCGACGTACTCAGAAGCACTCATCCCCCGGTGGCTGTAGACGCCCACTCCCGATTCGGCGAGAGCTGCGCACACATCGTCCTGTGTCGAGAGGGGATTGCTACCGGCGGCCGTAACCTCGGCGCCGAGTTCCGACAGGACCTGCAGAAGACATGCCGTCTTGGCTTCCAGGTGCAGGCAGGTTGCTATCTTCATGCCCGACAGAGGCTTCTGCGGCGCATATTTCCGCTTGAGCATCCCGAGCACAGGCATGTAACTCATCGCCCAGGAAATCTTTCTTTTCCCCTCGGGGGCCAGTGCCATATCCGCTACGCTGTACTTCACAGGCTGATCCTCCTCCATGCAGTTTGACTAAAAATCATACGGTGGTCTGAATACTCCATTTTCCGTCACTATCGCCGAGACAAGATCGGAAGGCGTCACATCGAACGCGGGATTCCATACATCAATTACATCCGGCACCGTTCCTCCGCCGGGCAGCATCCTGACCTCCGCTGCGTCCCTTGTTTCAATGGGGATATCGCTTCCTGACGTCAGTGAGGCGTCGATCGTGCTGGTGGGGGCCGCAATGTAAAGCGGAACGCCGTGATGCCTGGCCACTACGGCCAGGGAATAGGTCCCTATCTTGTTTGCGGTATCTCCGTTTCTGGCTATACGGTCCGCTCCCGTCACCACAGCGTCGATATTGCGCGTCGCCATAAGCGCAGCAGCCATACCCTCGCAAATAAGGGTAACCTCAAACCCGTCCGTGCTCAATTCCCATGCCGTTATCCTGGCGCCCTGGAGTCTTGGTCTTGTTTCATCGGCGTATATTGTGAGGTTTTTGCCCAGTTCTCGGGCCGCCCTGAAGACGCCGAGCGCAGTGCCGTAGCCCGCCGTGGCAAGAGCCCCCGCATTGCAGTGGGTCAAAACCGAGGCCCGGTCTGGAAGCAGGGCGGCCCCGTTTTTGCCTATGGCGCGGTTGACACTGATATCCTCGCATTTCAGGGCGTGAGCCGCTGCAAGCACCTTTTCAAACAGGAGTTCATCATTTTTCTCCGAGTCGAGTATGGTTTTTATCCGTTCAAGTGCCCAGAAAAGGTTTACGGCCGTTGGCCTGGTCCTGGAGAGGACGTCGACGGCTTCGATTGCGCGGCTTCTGCCCTCTTTTGCCCCCAGTGCAACCCCGTAGGCTGCGGCTACCCCTATTGCGGGAGCTCCTCTGACAGTCATATCCATGATCGCACGGGCTACGGATGCAGTATTTGGGCATTTGGCATAAGCAGCGCGGGCCGGAAGAATCTTCTGGTCAAGCAGGTAGAGACATTTTTCGTCATCGTTCCAGTACATCGTCTCAGGGATCACGGACCGTCAACCTTTTCATTATCACGAGTATGGGTCTGAATCGTTTCGATAACGGAAAGCACCTCGCCGTCGATGAACTGGAGCGTAAGCTTCTGTCCCTCTTGCAAAAACCTGATCCCTGACGGGATTACCCTGCTTTCGTCGAGAGGCAGAACATATCCCCTGTTCATTATGGAGAGGGGAGAGAGCCGGGTCAGGAAACCCTCCATGCCGTCAAGTCTGGCGTCCCCCCGCTCGCAAGCTCGCGACGCACCCGTTCTAAGCTGAGCCGAGGCTGAATCAAGACTGTTCCGTCCCGGATGCAGATACCTGCCGTCAAGGAGGTTAACCATCGATTCGCCGACATATCCCGTTTGGGTCAGAGCTGTAGCGACCCGGGAACGGGCCGATGCAACCATACCACCGTGCATCAGCCGGATGGAGGACAGCAATTCGCCCCTGTCGGGAAATAGCCGCTCCGCCGCTGAAGAAGGGGTGGGTCCGGAAGCATCCGCGGCCAGATCGGACAATGTCCGATCAATCTCGTGGCCCAGGCCAGTAATAACCGGGGTCAAAGACATGCGTACCGCTCTCACTACTTCTTCGGTATCGAAAGGATAGAGGTCGTCCCTGCTGCCACCGCCTCTTACAAGCATAATCGCGTCCACCGAGGGTGTTTCCGCGGCGAGCCTGAACGAGGATACTATAGAACCCGGTGCGTCAACACCCTGAACAAGACACGGGGAAATTATCAAACGGCACTGCGGGTATCTGTGACGTGCAACCCTGACGACATCTTTTACCGCGGCGCCGGATGGGGATGTGATAATTACCACTCGCTCGGGGAACAACGGCATACGACGTTTAAGTCCGGGATCGAACAGACCTTCCTTTTCGAGCCTCGCCTGAAGCTCCCTGCGGGCCCTGGCCTGGGCGCCCTCTCCCACCGGAAATATCCTGGTTGCGTACAGCTGATAGACACCTCGCGCCCCGTAGAGCCTGATAGCGCCCTCAAGAACGACATCATCGCCCTTTTTGGGCCACGATGGAACTTTAGACGCATCGGACCGGAACATTACACAGGAAAGCCTGGTGCGGTCACCGGCAAGCGCGAAATAGACATGTCCGCTCGTATGGCGCTTAAGTTCCAGTATTTCTCCACTGATCCTGAGAAAACCGAGCAACGGATCGTTTCCGAAAACACCCTCGATATGCGAGGTGAGTTCGTCAACTGTCAGTGTTTTCTTTTCCTGTATCGGGTGCCTGTGCATTTTTTCCTTCTGAAGCCCGGACTATTCGCCCAAGTACGCCGTTGACGAACCTGCCGGAATCGTCGGTTCCAAAACGTTTGGCCAGTTCAACGGCTTCGGAAATGGCTACCGCTACGGGAGTCAGTTGAGTCAGAAGTCCCTCGTACAGGGCCAGCCTGATAACGATGCGATCCACAACCACCATCCGCTCCGGTCGCCAGCCCACTATATGATCCAGGATTATGCGGTCGAGCTCGTAGCGCTTTTCGTGGATACCCCTGACAAGGGCCCCCGCGTAACGCACTACCTCCACGTCTTCCTGCTCGAAAGGGAAAAGCAGCAGGGCTTCTTCGGGATCATCGGTCTTTCGTATCTCCATGGAGTAAAGTATCTGAAGAGCCGTTTCGCGCGACCTGCGGCGCTTCTGCGGTATCAGCCCCCTGCCTCCCCGTCGATTCACTTTTTCGTTTTGTTTGCCAGACGTCGAAACCATTCCGTAATCCTTTCAAGTCCTCCGAGTCTGAACAGAAACCAGGCGACACCGAATCCAACGGCAGAAACAAAGACCACCAGAAGAATGCCTTCAATACCTAAAAGGAATGCGGCTGCGACAGCGGCTGCGATCAGCGCCCAGGAGACGGGATCGGCCAGATTTTTCTTCCACAGCGCGCCTTCCGCCGGTGAGGTGCGCTGCGCCCATCTTGCATTCACCCTCGAAAACCCCAACGGGGAAAAAAGGCGCTCCAGACTGTTTGCCCATTCATTCACTTCCGGCTTTTCGGTTTCCCCAAGGATAGCCAGTGTAACGTTAAGCGTCGAATCATCACCATCGATCGAGACGTCGAGAATCTCGGGAATTCCGGGCAGTCTCTTTTGGATGACGCTCTTCAACGTGTCATCCGATATCCACAGTTCGCCTTCAGCGGCTCGTTTCCAGATGAAGAACATACGGATCACCCCGCAGAACAAGGGCCGGTCCCTGAGGAACCGGCCCTTCAGGATTATTTCTACTGCTGTTCCGGTGTGTCGGCCTTACCCCCGGCGGGTGAGCGTTCGGGGCCTTCGCCTGTCTGCTCTTCCTCAAAATAGACACCCTGCACATACACGTTAACCGCCTTGACGCCGTAGCCCGTAAACTGTTCAAGGCTTTTTTTGATGGATTCCTGAACGTCCCAGGCGGCGTCGGGAATACGCATTCCGTACTTGGTCGTGACATAGGCGTCCACCAGAACAACGGGAGGAACACCTTCCTCTACGGAAATACGGACGCCCCCGGAGGCTTTCTTGCCTATTCTGAGATTCGCGACCAGCCCGGGGCTGGCCGGCTGTACGCCTTCGACCTTGAGAAGAGCCTGGGTCGCGAGTTGCGCTATTACCTCTTCGGCGATCCTGACGCCGCCCTCGGAATTCTGACCCTCGATCCCGCCTCCGCTCTCCTCGGCGACAGTTTCCGCGCTCGTGGTTACAGATTCTTCAACGGCTTTCGGTTTTTCCTGTTCTTTCTTTGCCGGACTCATCTGCATTCCCTCCTTTAAAGCCGGATCACCGGCGTTTCTACACAAGATCGAATTTGTCTCCGCAGGAAGGGCACTGAAGCTGTTGTTCCCCTTCTTCGCTCAAAACCTGAGGCTGGTAAAAAACCATTTGGCCGCAGGCAGGGCAATCGGCAGTGGAAAAACAGCCCTCTCCAATACTGTCGGCTTTGTCTTCAGGACCCTGTTTTTGAAGCTCCGGACCGTCATCGAACATATCCGCCAATTCATCAATAATCTCCTGCTGTTCTTCCAGCAAGTCCGCCTGTTGCTCGATCTCCTCGGCTATCGATTCAAGGGAAGCAAGTAGCGCTTCATAAAGACCCGCATCCGCGCAATCCGTTTCGCGGGACATCAGAATCTCCCTGATACGCTGCAAGCCGTGTTGCGCCCTCATATAATTGACTCTCCACTACTTTTTGGCCCGTTCAAGATACTCCCCGGTTCTCGTATCGACAACGATGACATCGCCCACGTTGATGAACATGGGAACATTTACCGTAAGTCCGGTCTCAAGGGTCGCCGGTTTCCCGCTCCCGGATACTGTGTCGCCCTTGTAGCCCGGAGGGGTGTCGACCACCTTGAGATCGACACTCTTGGGTATCTCTATTCCTACGACCTTGCTTTCATGGGTTTCCAGGCTCACCTCGAGATTGTCCTTGAGGAAGCGAGCAGACTCTCCAAGAATGTCCTTGTGGACATAGAGCTGGTCGAATGTGCCCATATCCATGAAAACATAGTTCTCGCCGTCCTGGTAAAGGTACTGGGCCGGGTTTTCGTCGAATACTATGCGCTCGAACCGTTCACCCGATCTGAAGGAATTTTCCACTATGGAGCCGCTGTTCAGATTCTTGAGTTTGGTGCGTACGATCGCTCCACCGCGGCCCATTTTGTGATGCTGGCAATCCACTATCTCCCAGATGTCATTCTGCCATCCGATTTTCATTCCGGAATGAAAATTTCCGGTTTCCACCACATGCCCCATTCAGGCGTTCCTCCCTCTTTTTGCTCAGGTCCCGTTTTCGCGTTGTGCGGATTTTCATTTAATCACCTAGCGGCGAAGGGTTCAAGGGCGGGCAGGCGCCGTCATTCGGAAACCAGTTCAAAGCTTTCAATCGGACCCTCGGGTACCGACAGAATGTACGGAACCACAATCATGACAACCTGGGTATTAATCGCTGTCTTGTTGCTGCCCTTGAAAAGCTCTCCCAGAAGGGGTATCTCCGATATTACCGGCACCTTCCACTTCGATTCGGATATATTCTCGTAGAAAAGTCCGCCCACTACAAATGGCTCTCCGTCCCTGACCCTTACGATGGTTTCCACTTCCCTGGTGTTTGATTCGGGATACTGATATGTGCCCACCGTGGTAAGCGTAACATCGCCCGTCTTGATGTTCATTTCAAGGTTTACTATCTCCGCCCGTCCTATGGTGGGCGTGAACTCGAGCACCGGACCGGCTTCCACGTCTCCGTAAGTAGGATTCCCCGCGTCGTCGCGCCCCGAAATGTACTTTATATCTTCAACAAGTTTAATCGTGGCTTTCTGTCCCTCAATGGTTACAACAGAGGGGCTGGCTAGCAGCTTGGCCTTGCTGTCCGAAACAAGCGCGTTCAGGCCCGCGTCCAGCATCTTGAGCGCATTGCCGGAAACATTGGCCAGGTCCATTCCCAGTTTGGACGTTTCGCTTGTTCCATCCCCCGGATCGTAGTCATCAATATTTGCCGGGTCATTGTCGTAAAGATAACCCGCCGTGCCGCCTGCCGCGCTGTAGGTAAACCACCACTGCTTGTAGACACCCTGAATAAGCGTTTCCAGGCTTTTGGTCGCGGTGTCGCTCACTTCCAGTATCCTGGCCTGGAGCATAACCTGCCTTCCAGGATGGTCGATTTTTTCCAGGGTTCGCTCAACCTCAACCAGTTGAGACTCGGAAGCGGTAACGTAGACCGTTCTGAGACGTTCATCCATAACCACCCTGCTCACGCCCGCTATACCCTCCAGAAGGGCGGGTATCTGTTCGGTGTCTGCATAGGCTATGTGGAACGCCCGTGTTTTTTCCATTCCCGTCGTCCTGGCCAGGCTGTCTTCCTTGCCCACGATTAGTGTCTTGCCCATGATGGCGTAGGTGACTTCGTACATCCGCATCAGGTAGCCGAAGGCCTCGTTCATCGGGACCTCCTGCAAGCTAAGCGTTACAGGCGACGGCGGAACCGACGGGTCCACTATGACGTTCATATTCATGACTCCTCCCAGCATCCTGAACACATCCCGCAGGTCCGTGTCCCTCAGTTCAAGCGTTACGGGCGTTCCGGACGCCAGGGGGTCTCCCGCCTTTCTCGAGACAGGAGCCTCGACAATTTCTATCCTGTCCGTCGTCTCCTGCTCCTTACCCAGGTACAGCACCATGTTCGAAGCGGGAGCCGCCCCTCTGAGTCTTCTCAGCACGAGGGGAGCGTTTGTAAAGACAGCCATTCGCACACCCTCGGGCTCCTGGGTCAGTTGTATCTTTTTAAGGAGCGGCACATGGTATTCCCTTTCCCAGAAACCTGAAGGCAGGTAGACATCCTTCCAGAGAAACGTCAGATGTCCGGCGTCGACTGAAAGTATATCGGGAACCGGGAGCCTGTTGCCGTCCACTTGCACCAACACCAGGTTTCCCCCGCCCTGGGTCACCCGTATCCCCCCAAGGCTTGGAACCGCATCGGACAGCGTCTGAGCCTCTCCTTCGTTCTCCTGCGCGTCGGCCACTAACCCCGGCGATCCCATAGAGAGGAAAACCGCCAGGCAGAAAATCAGAAAGATTATTCCAGATCGACGGGAATCTCTATTCGCTGTCCAACCCATGTCATCACCACTTTCTCGGGGGAAATCGAAACGACCTTCCCTCTTCCCTTTCCGAATTGGGATCCCGTTTTAAGGATCATGCCCTCTCCCAGTCCCTCTATGTCTACAACAACCGCCGACTGACCGCCTTTCACCATGACGGCCCTTACCATCATATAGGGAGGAGCGCCCGTATCCAGAAGCGGGTCGCCCTCTTCTCCGATATCCGTCCTGGGCGGCAGAAATGGTCTGCGTGCAACTGTCGCCGCAAGGACTGCAAGCTGGGTGCTGCCCTCCCTGGCAAGAATTGTCGCTCTGAAACGTTGCGCGGTAGAATCCAGTTGCCTGATCTCCTCCTCGATCTTGGGAGACGGGGGAGGCGCAGGATTAGCTCCGCCCTCAAGAGCATCCACCATTTCCCTGAAGAGAAAACCCGACCATATGGTAAGCGCCAGAAGCACTGCTCCCAGCAGTATACGCAACAAACGGGGGAATCGATCCCCGTACATCAGATCGCTCCAGAGACCACCAGCCGCTTCCCGCCAGCCTTCCTGCGCCGCCATGTCAGACTCCACCCTCCGAAATGACGGTTTCAAGAATGATGGTGCCCGAAACCATGCCCGATTCGTCGGACTTGAGTTTCATGCTGACCATGCGAACGGCCACACCCATTGAGCGCCAGTCCGCCACGACATTGAGAAGAGCGTAGTAAGGCCCCATGAAGTCTACCTGTACAGCCCGGTTGCCCTGCGCTGTTTTTGCGGGTTTCATGCTGTTGACCTGTACGCCGTTCTTGGCAAGTTCGCGCTCTATCGTAGAGTAGAACCCTACTTCGTCTTCCGGCAATGTGATCTTGTAGCGGGATATGAGGTCCAGTGTTTCCCTGTAGGCCTGAACCAGACGGGTCTTGCTCTGTATGTCCCTCTCGAGGATGCCCACCCTGATCCTGAGCTCATCGATTTTGTTGCGTTCATCTATCACCGTCCTCGAAAGGAAGACCTCTCCGATAACAAGAAAGAGAAAAACACACAAGACGCCCGCCCCCAGAAGCACTCTCTTTCTGGGAAGCTGCAATTTCATTGTCCTGTCCCCCCTTTCCCGGTCTCTTCCGGTCCCTGAACGGGGGCGGAAAGATCGCTGAGGGCACAGTCCAGAGTAAACCTTACTGCGCCTCCGTTCCCCGATCTCACCCTGCTTGTTACGGGGAATCCGACCGAGGCCACTACCGGGGCATCGGTCATTGCCCGGGCGAAGGAAACCACATCGTTTTCAGAGTATGCAGTTCCCGAAAGGGCTACACCGTTTCCCGATACGGACATTTCACCCAGCCAGACACTGGGCGGAAGAGCCTTTTCGAGTACGCCCATGAATTCAAGCGACGGTATTTCCTTTTCTATAAGAGCCAGCGCCTTTCTGTACGTTTCTTCCTCTTTCTGCAGCCTTGTCAGCTCTTTGCCAAGTTTCATGTTCTGGAGCTGCATGGTCTCCGCGCGCTGCTGGAGCTGCACTCTCTCGGACCGGAGGGCCCGCGAAAGAATCAGACCGTACGAAAAGGTAGCAGCGGAAGCAAAAAGGGACGCCGTAAGAACCACAAGCGCCACAATCCTCCCGATATTCAGAGGCTCCTTAACCGTTGCCACGTATTGTTCGGGACGAAGGTCGAATTTTATCCTCATACCGCAGACCTCACCGCCAGTCCGACGGCGGCTTCCCAGCCGGTTTTCTGTTCGGGAGAGCCAAGAATCCCCCACGTTTTCCATGGGTCACAGACGTACAGAGGAACCGTAGAGGCTGATTCTATGGACTCCTTCAGGAGGGGTTCCTCGCAGAAATCGCCGCAGAGAACTATCTCCTCCACTTTCATTTCACGGAACTGGCTTCCCAGGTAGGTGAACGTTGAGGAAACCTCCCGCGATACAGCCGCAAACGCCTCGCCAAGGCCCATTGCAGCCTCGCCCCCGACAAGAAGGGTCCTGTACAGTATACCGTTGTCCCCGTAGCCCACTATTATCTGTGAGGAAGCCTTTCCGACCGACACCACCATGGAACCAGTCGCAGGGCGCTCGATGACACCGCGAGTGCACCGGTATAGCGGCACGTTCACGGGTTCCACTGCCTCGACGCTGACGCCGGCGCTTTTGGCGGTTTCCAGCAGCGTTTCCACCACCTGCAGGCGCGCGGCGGCGACCAGATATTTCATGTTGCCTCCCTCTACGGTAATTTCCCCTTCTCCAGGCGTATCGACTGGGGCTATATCGAAAGCCGCCTCGCCGTATCCGAAAGGGAAATATTTTTCGAAATCCCATTTGAGGGCTTCCCTTGCTTCGTCTACATCGATCACGGGCATTTCGACTATGCGCATGAGCACATCCCGTGAAGGCACTCCCACGACAACGGAGGAACTCCAGTCGCCTCCCAGGTTTTCCTTCA
This sequence comes from uncultured Synergistaceae bacterium, assembly GCA_964492625.1. Lineage (GTDB taxonomy): Bacteria > Synergistota > Synergistia > Synergistales > Thermovirgaceae > CAZBLL01. Next base: position 6,476 of record CAZBLL010000007.1, on the reverse strand, counting down.
TCTGCATCAGGCGCGACTGGAGAACCTGGGTGTCAGCAATCATTTCCTGATTGACGGCGGCGTCCTCCAGCGGCAACTGCGCGCTGCGCGATACCGTATAACTGCCCGGTTTCCCATCGAGTTCAATATACCTTAGCGATCCCGTGCCGAGAGACAGGCCAGCCAGGGCATGTTTTTTTCCAAAAAGTCTGGGCCCCACGGGCATCACTCCAGATAAAGGGATTTTTACGGCAGAATTGATTTACCGTGTACTGTCACTATACCCCAGCAAAGTACAACAAGGCAAGTATCTGGCAAAGGAGGGTCAGTTCCTGATCCGCCAGGCCGCGTTTACGGCTACAAGGCGGTAATGGCGGTCCTCCGACGAAAAACCCCATGCCGTCTGCCAGGGAGAAGGCGGTGCGGAACTGATCTCCCCGTCGTGTCGAATCGTCCCCCTGGCCAGAAGTGTGATCTGAAGCACCCTGCCATCCGTCGAAAGGCTGAAGTGTATACCCGATATTCCCTCAACCCGGGGCTGCTGGCCCGAAGACATGGTAAGGTCCTCAGTATAAAGCGCTGTCCCGTTCGACCAGACCTTCATCGCCCTTAGCTGCTGGAGCTCGTCGAACTGATAGAGATATGCTTCCTGTGACGATCCCGAGGCAATGGCCACGGTCAAAAGAGAACCGTTTTCACCGATTATTCTCATCGGCACTACTGTCGAAGGCAGAAGAACCCAGCCCTTGGTGGATGCAGTCGTCGTATTAAACCGGTCTGCGCCAGGTGTATCACTCAGCGTGAGCACGGCGCTCTCGCCGTCGTTAAGCGTAGTAACGTCGGCGCTTTCCACACCAATTCCTGTGGGCATGGCGTATGTAAACTCCAGGGCGTCGCCGGTTGTCGATTCGCTGAGCACGTTGACCGGCCCGTTCCACGAGTCAATGGCCGTAAGACCCGAAAAAGCCTCCTGGAACAGATCGGCAGACTGCGATACACCCATGCCCGACTGGAGCAGCGGCCTATTGAGTATTGCCAGCGCTGTTTCGGCGCGCTGGCGCGCCGCAGTCAATTCGTCTGTCTGCTCAAAATGGAATATGTACAGATAAAGAGAGGAAACGGTAACAAGAAGAATAATGGAGCTGATGGCGACTGCTATAAGTATCTCTACAAGCGTAAAACCGCACTTTTTATCAGGGAGACGCATCGACGGCCACCAGCCTTTGAACGATAATACCCTTGTCGCCCAGCACTGAATCCCATGTAACGTTTATGGAATAGATGGTTCCGTCCGTACCCGAATCAGTGGAATTTGTTATCTGCCACGCAAAGCCGTCCTCAGTGCCATTTGTGGCGACCGTTTCGCCGGCCTCCAGTGAGTCGAGCTTCGAAGTGGCTATAAACATTGCCTGTTCATGGTCGGCGGTGTGCACAAAAAGCTTTGTCGCCGCGATGGGTATGGCCAGGAGCGCGAACAGGCCGACGGCGACTATGAACAGGGCTATAAGGGCTTCAACTAGGGTGAAGGCTCTTCGTTTCATGGTTTTCAACAAAAAAAGATAGGCCGGGGCAAGCCCGGCCTATGCAGAAAAAAGGTTTATTCACTTACTGTCATTGTTAAAACATCACCACTTACAGCAATACCAGACTCGTATGCCATTGATCCACTTGTACCATCACCGATAGTGGCTGCAACATCAGTACCAGTAGCGCTAAACGTGAACGTAACTGAACCAGTCGTAGCTGTACCAACAGCAGCGTAAGTACCCAAATCACTGTCCGGCACCCTGTCAATGTAGGGAGCCAAATCACCATCTGCAGCAAGTGGATCTTCATCAGCAAATTCATCATTATCAGCATAATACATCAAATCCGCAGCTTTGAGTGTTCTCAAATCACTAACGATCTTCGTCGCGTTGGCCTTATCGGTACCCGACCCCATCACCAGAAGCAGCGAGCCGGCCAGAATGCCGATGATAACGATGACGATCAGCAGTTCAACCAGCGTAAAACCACGCGCCTTGCGTTTCTTCAGAAACCTCTTCATATTGTTTCCCTCCCCAAAAATGTGTAACAGTATTCATTTCAAAAATCGTTCATGTCAAATTATAACAACCCTCTGGCCGCAGGTAAAGTGTTTTTTCTCAATACATACCCCCCTACAGCATAGCCTGTATGGCGCCGACTATGGGCAGGAAAATGGCGCTTGCCACCAGTGCGACGATTCCGCCTACGAATATGATCAAAAGCGGCTCTATCACCGATGTGAGTCGTTTGATCTTCTCGTCAAGTTCCATCTCGAACCAGTCCGCAACCTTACCGAGCATTTCCTCCAGTTTCCCCGTCTGTTCACCTACTGTGATCATGTGCGAGACCATCAGCGGGAAAACCTTGCTTTTAGCGGCCGTTTCACCAAGTCCCTGCCCCCTGCGAGCCGCCTCCCGCAGGTTGCTGTACTCTGTTGCAATCACATGGTTTCCGGCAACCTCGGCTGTCATTTCAAGCGCCATCAGTATGGGGACTCCGGATTCCACAAGCGCAGAGAGAGTTCGGTTCGTCCGGGCCATTATGGTCTTGTAAACCACATCCCCCAGTACGGGCATCTTTAGTTTAAAGGCGTCCATGGCGGGTTTGGTGGCCTTCATCCTGTTTAAAAGAATGATTCCCGTGATCAGCAAAACAAACCCCAGTATAAACACGTACCATTTCTCGCGCATCCATACTGCAAAATCAAACGTTACGGTGGTAATTGCCGGCAGCTCTATGTTCATGGTGCTGAAAACCCGGGCGAAGCGCGGGACAATGAACGTAACAAGTATATAGACCACCAGCAGAGAAAAAGTCATGACCACTGCCGGGTAACTGACTGCAGATATAATCTTGCTCCTCAATGCGTCCTGTTTTTCCAAAAACGTGGCCAGCCTGTCGAGGCTGGAATCAAGCACACCGCCCTCTTCTCCCGCCTTGACGATGGAGATCATAAGGATTGAGAATTCCTTGCGCGTCCGCATTGCCGCACTGAGAGAAACGCCACTGTCCACCTGTCGCTTTACGGCCATCACCGCCTGTGAGAGACGTTTGTTGGAAGTCTGCTCCCCCAGAACGGTCAGGGCGCTTCCAAGCGTAACGCCGGCCGATATCATGGTGGCCAGCTGACGGAACAGCACGGACTTGTCCTTCGTAGAAACGGTCGATATGGAACTCAGTTTTTCCCTCAGGCCCCGGCTGGACCCCTTGCCTGACTCCTGCAGTGCAACCGGCACAAGCCCCTGCACCCGGAGTTGCCGAACGGCCTGCTCCTGCCCGGCGGCCTGAAGCTTTCCCGAAACCAGTCGGTTTTCCTTTGTTCGCGCCCTGTAACTGTACTCCACGGCGCGCCCCCTCTCCCGCTACTCTCACTAACCCGGCGCATACACAAAAGCCCCCGGGGTCACCGGAGGCTGGCCTGTCTTCTCCTGGCAACCCGGCTGTCCCCGATTCGGGACCCGTGGCTTTGCGTCACCGCCTCGCGACGGTTTTGCCTTTTCATTTGGTCCACATCATTATAGCACGGGCTAACCGAGAACGTAAAACTTGCGTGGATATGGTTTTCGGCCGGCTACTCTACATGGGCGCCTCGAAGATAAGCCTCTCCAGGTCCTTGGGGTCATGGGCCCGTTCCCGAGCCGCCTCGAACGGCAACTTGCCCTCGCGGACAAGTCTGCCCAGGTCCTGGTCCATGGTATGCATTCCCGCCGCCGAACCGGTCTGCATGATGCTGACCATCTGGCTAACCTTGGCTTCCCTTATCAGGTTTCTTACGGCCGGCGTAGCGAAAAGCAGGTCCGTCGCCACAACCCGCCCGCCTCCGGGGACGGCGACAAGCTGCTGGGTGCATACTCCGATAAGGACAGTGCTCAACTGCTGCCGTATCTGCTGCTGCTGGTGCGAGGGAAATACGTCGATTATCCTGTCCACCGTCTGCGGAGCGCTCTGGGTGTGAAGAGTGGCAAAAACCAGATGGCCCGTTTCCGCCGCCGTAACCGCCGCCGAGATCGTTTCAAGGTCCCGCATCTCGCCTATCAGTATCACATCCGGATCCTGCCGCAGCGCACGCTTTAGCGCCTCTGAAAACGAGTGGGTGTCGCTGCCCACCTCTCTCTGATGAATAATGGCCTTTTCTGAAGTATACATGTATTCTATGGGGTCTTCTATCGTAATGATGTGACATGGTCTTTTTCTGTTGATCTCCTGTATCAGCGCCGCCAGCGTCGTGCTTTTTCCGCTTCCCGTGGGGCCCGTAACAAGGAAAAGCCCCCTGTGCCTGGTGGCCACTTCGTGGATGGATGAAGGAAGCTTCAGGTCTTCCAGGGTGCGGATATTTGTGGGTATGGTCCTGAGAGCTACACACAGGTTTCCCCGCTCGAAATAGCAGTTCCCCCTGAATCGCGACTGTTCGCCCGTAGGACCTGTGAACGTAAAACTGAAATCCACTTCCCACAGTTCGTCCAGTTCCTCAAGCTGCTTCCTTGTAAGTATCTCGGAAATAAGAGCGCGTACATCCTCGTTGCTCATCGAGCCCAACTGTGTCATGTACTGAAGGTCGCCGTCCACGCGCATAGATGGTTGTATGCCAACTCCGATGTGGATATCCGTAGCGTTTTTCTGGAGTACTTCCGAAAGAATGTTCTGTATCCCCAGTTCCAAAGCGCTCCCTCCCCTCACATAGTCGCAGCAGTTGATTCAGGGAACGTATCAGTTGAAGGTCACCTGCATTACTTCCTCCAGGCTGGTGGTGCCGTCAATGACACGTTTTAAACCCGCCTGACGAAGAGTTTTCATTCCGGCGGCGACGGCCTCTTTTTCCAGCCGGTATCCGGGGACGCCGTCGAGTATCAACCCCTTGATCGTATCATTTACACGCATGATCTCGAATATGGCCAATCGCCCCTTGTAGCCTGTCCCGCGGCAAACATCGCAGCCTACGGGCCTGAAGGCGCTGGAACCTTCCGGAAGCCCAATATCCTGACACGTCGCGGAAGGAATATCGTAACGCTGCTTGCACTCGCTGCACAGGCATCTTACGAGGCGCTGGGCAATAACGGCGACAAGAGCTGACGAAACCAGAAACGGCGCTATGCCCATTTCCGTCATGCGAACGGGGGCGCCGGGAGCATCGTTGGTATGCAGCGTGGAGAGCACCAGATGACCCGTCAGGGCCGCCCTGACGGCAAGCTGTGCCGTTTCCAGATCTCTAATCTCCCCCACCATTATCTTGTCCGGGTCCTGCCTCAGGATCGATCGCAGTGCTTCTCCGAAGGTGAGTCCCGCTTTTTCCTGAACCTGTATCTGGTTGATGCCCGTCATGGTGTATTCAACCGGGTCCTCTACCGTAATGATGTTGACCTCGGGTTTGCTGATCTGCTCCAGCACGGAATAAAGGGTAGTGGACTTGCCGCTGCCGGTGGGGCCTGTAACCAGAATTATGCCGTAGGGCACGGAAATAATCTCGTCGACCATTTCACGGTCCTCATTGAGGATACCCAGTTTCTCCAGGCCCACCGTCGCATGGCTTTGATCAAGAAGCCTGAGAACGACTTTTTCTCCAAAGATTGTGGGAAGCGTGGATACGCGCAGGTCTATCTTGTGGTCCATAACCTTGATGACGATACGGCCGTCCTGCGGGCGCCTCTTCTCCGATATGTCGATGTTTCCCATGATCTTGATACGGGAGGATACGGCGGGATGCAGTTTTCGGGGAAAATCGAGTGAGTCGAACAACGACCCGTCGACACGGTATCTAACCCTGGTCACCGTTTCGAATGGTTCGATATGGATATCCGACGCAGCCTCTCTGACGGCCTGTTCAAGGATGCTGTTGACAAGTTTGACCACGGGCGCGTCGTCGGCGCTGGCCGACTGGCCCTCCTTGTCCAGGTCGATCTCGTAACCCGTGGACTCCACCACCTCGACTATGGCGTCATCTAGCGATCCCTGAACCTGGTAGAACTTCTGAAGATCCCGCTGTATTTCAGAGGGGGTAGCGATACCCACCTCCACTTCCATGCCCGTAAGTATCTTGACCTCGTCTATGGCCAGAACGTTGAGCGGGTCTCCCATGGCAATCATGAGACGGTTATTGTCGAGTATAGCCAGAGGAACTACCTCCAGCCTCTGCGCCACCTTGTAGGGGACAAGCCTCAGAGCGTCGCTCATCGGTCTGTAGCGGGCCAGAGAAATGAGGGGTATCCGGAGTTGTCGGCTTAAGACTTCGGCAAGTTGCCGTTCCGTAAGATATTTGTTTTCAACAAGCAATTCACCCAGCCTTTTCTTGGAATGCCCCTGGAGTTCGAGTACATCCTTTAACTGGTCTTCCGTCAGAACGCCTGTCTGTATAAGGAGATCTCCCAGTTTGAACTGCCTGAGCATCGGTTTTTCCGTAGCCATATATTCACCCCTGATCCGTCAGCAAGCAATCTGACCACTTTATCCTAACACAACACAGAACACCTATAAAT
>CAZBLL010000006.1:0-17222 GCA_964492625.1 uncultured Synergistaceae bacterium | reverse complement strand
GTCATCAAACCCCTCGTCTTTGGTGCTGCCGATTTTTTTGAGAAGTTGGGGTGTCCTGCCTGCCTTTATCTCGCCCCGGACCGTTTTTCCTGTCATTGCAGCCGCCATTGCGCCGCGGCAGACACCTATGGCCGATATAAATCCATCACCGTACGCAAGGGACTTGAAAACCTGGTCTTCACTGATAAAACCGCCGGTCATGACCATCGCGGGAAGGGTTTTGTCCTGGTCCTGCAGTTTTGCGCAGATATCCACGACAGCCTTTTCAAGCATGATCGTCGGTAGGGACCATTCGTTCATCATCTTGGCCGGGCTATAGCCAGAGCCGCCGCCTGCGCCGTCAAAGGTTATCATGTCGACCCCGTTCTCTATCGCCATGTTGATAACACGTTCGACATCGATCACATCAAAACCGGCCATCTTGAAATAGACGTTTTTCATACCCATGGCGCGTAGTTCGGAGATCCGTTTTGCCATCGAATCTTCCGTCCACATTGGCAGCCTTCCGTAAGTGTAAAAATTGGGGCAGCAGCCCTTTTTCTTGAGTTCCACAATTTTGGGGTCGAATGGATCGGGAAAGACAAGATTCCCACACTCGACTGTTTTTACGGCGTCATCATAGTCTTTAAGCCTGTTCATCGGCTGGGTTCCCTTGGCGCCCTGGCCGAACTTGAATTCCAGGGCCTCAAAGCCGTATTTCCCAAGGGCTATGTCGGGAACACCCATAAGGTGGTCGTCTACGTTGCACTGAAGAACCATCTGTCCCGGTCCCCGGTGATAGTTGTAGAAACTGTCATGTATCTTCTTAAGCATAGGGAAGGAAGTGATCTTGCCGTTTTCTATCTTCAGTTCAGGATCCTTGTTCCTTGCGTCTTCGCCTACCATGCAGGTGACACCCGCCATGGCGGCGCCGCCGAAATAATCGACCCAGTTCATTTTTACCAGGGCGGGTAAGACAATCGGCAGATCAAGACCTATTCTGTTATCGCCGCCGTATTCACAAGCCAGATCAACGTTGAATATCTCGGCGTGTTCATTGTCGGCCTCTGTCCCTATGGCGCCAAAGGAACGGCCGTTTATGTTGAAATGGGAGAAATCTACAGGATAATCTTTTTCCGATGCTATCTGGTTGGCGCCTGTAGTGGTGGGGTAGACCGTCATCTTTCCAAGAACCGCCGCCTGGGCGATCTCGCAGGTCCCGGGACATTCCTCCGTACACAAAGAGCACATTCCCGATTGAGGAGCAACATACTTGCTTCTGTTCTTTGCTCCTGTAACACCTGAAGTCATACTTGGTGAAAATGTCATGATCAGACCTCCCGTTGAGTATTGAATATAATCTTCTGTTTGTACTCCGCTCTGCCCAAAATTATTGTATCACTTGATTTCTGTTGCGATATACATAGAGACCCCCGGAGGGTCACGGAAACCCTGCGCGGCCTTATCCCGATGTACGGTAATATGGTGAATAAGCAGGGGTTATGGATGTATTTAAGTTTGGAGAACGAATTGGGGCAAGGTTCCGTGTCCTCCGCCAGATTTAAAAAACAAACCCGTTCAGTAGCTGATCCAGGCTGTGGGCGGGTTTGTGTTTTCTTTCCCTGATCGGCTAAAAGAAGAAGCTATCTTGATGTTTACCCACCGGGGTATATGCTTTATACTTCTGCATGTACAGTACCGCCGGGTGTGTCGAGAAGTCTTTACGTCTACGCGGAGACCCGGTGTGACTTATGGGGAGGAGATTGACTATGATAAAAACGGATGTTCTGGTTCTGGGAGGGCTTTCGGGGATTACGGCCGGCATTAGCTGCAGGAGGCACTATCCCGACAAAAAAATAGTTCTTGTACGTAAAGAGGGCACTGTTCTGGTTCCCTGCGGCATACCCTATATTTACGGAACCGTGGGTGGGCCCCAGAACAATGTTATTCCCGACGGACTTCTCGAGAATAACAACATCGAACTGATCAAGGGTGAGGCCGTGGATGTTGATCGCGAAAACAAAACGGTAACACTCAAAGACGGCGAGACGGTAAGCTACGAAAAACTGGTTTTCGCCACAGGTTCCGTTCCCATAGTGCCTCCTATCAAGGGAGTGGATAAAAAAAACGTGTTCCCTGTAAAGAAGGAGTTCGACTACCTTCAGGGTGTTCTGGACTGCATGCCCGAGGTGAAGGATCTGGTGATAATAGGCGGCGGATTCATAGGTGTTGAATTTGCCGACGAGTGTCGAAAAGGACGCGACGTTAACGTCACCGTGATAGAAGCGCTACCTCGATGCCTGCAGATGGCGATGGACGATGAATTTTGCGCCGAATCTCAGGAAAAGCTGAAGGACGCAAATGTAAATATTCTGTGTAATTCCAGGGTGGAAGCTATTCTGGGGGGCGATTCGGTTACCGGGGTAAAGCTGGCCGACGGAAAAGAAGTAAAGGCCGATATGGTTATACTGGGCATCGGCGCTTCTCCCAATACAGAGATTGCCAAAAAAGCGGGCCTTGAACTGGGTTTCAAGGGCGCGATCAAGGTGGATCGATATATGAGGAGCTACACCGACCCCAACGTGTTCGCCTGTGGCGACTGCGCCGAAAAGGTATCCTTTTTTACAGGGCGTCCTGTTGGAACCATGCTGGCTTCCACGGCTACTTCCGAGGCGCGCATAGCCGGCGCCAATCTTTTCTCTCCCTATCTTCGGAACAAGGGAACCATCAGCGTATTTTCGACCATGATCAACGGACGGGCGTTCGCCGCCGCCGGGCTTACCGAGCGTTTCACCAGGGAGAACGGCATGAACATAGTTACAGGCGAGGCCCAGGCGCCCGACACACACCCCGGAGGGATGCCCGACTCCAGCCTTACAAAGGTGAAACTGATCTTCGAAAAGGAAACGGGAATTATACTGGGCGGGTCCATTTCCGGAGGCCGGTCTGTGGGCGAAATGATCAACGTAGTAAGCGCCTGCATCATGCACAAGATGACGGCCGACGACATTACCAGTTTCCAGATGGGGACGCATCCAGCGCTTACATCGTCTCCCATCGTGTATCCTATCGTCAACGCGGCCTGCAAGGCCTCGCTTCCCATCAGAAGCTGACCGTTTTTTCACAAACTGTACACGAGAAGCCAAAAATGGGGGTTCGGCCGTCAGGCCGGGCCCCCATTATACCTGTGATCCGGCCCGGCCCCGCTCGCAGCAAAAGGTGTTCTTGTAGTATTATTATAAAAAGAGGAAATGTTCAGTTGAGTTAAAGACGAGACTGAGGCGCCGTGGTAAGATGGCTATCAAACTAATCGAGGGGGAGAGTTGATGAGCAAAAAAGTGGATATCAACTGGAGTGAACTGGGCTTCAAATACACCAAGACGGATCTCCGTTATGTCGCCAGATGGAAAGACGGCAAGTGGGACGAAGGAGAACTTGTTGAAGATAACATGATCTCCATAAGCGAGGCCTCCAACGTTCTTCATTACGGCCAGTCGTGTTTCGAGGGCCTGAAAGCGTACAGGACGAAGGATGGAAAAATCCAGATGTTCCGTCCCGACCAGAACGCTAAGCGCATGCAGCAAAGCTGCAGAAGTCTGTTGATGCCGGAAATCCCCGTAGATAAATTCATCGACGCCTGCGCCCAGGTGGTTAAGGCGAACGAACACTATGTTCCCCCTTACGGAACCGGCGCCACGCTTTACATAAGGCCGGTAATGTTTGGAACGGGGCACAATATAGGCGTATCGCCTGCTCCGGAGTATTTGTTCTGCGTATTCTGCCTGCCTGTGGGAGCGTATTTCAAGGGCGGTATGACTCCGGTCAACTTTACGGTCTCGGATCACGACAGGGCGGCCCCGGTGGGTACCGGATCTGCCAAGGTCGGAGGCAATTACGCAAGCAGCCTGATGCCGCACGCTCTGGCGGCAAAACGGGGTTTCGCGGACTGCATCTACCTTGATCCGGCGACGCATACAAAGATTGAAGAAGTAGGCGCGGCCAATTTCTTCGGCATTACAAAGGACAACTCCTTTGTTACGCCTGATTCGCCATCCATACTTCCCAGCATAACAAAGTATTCTCTACTTCATATAGCCAGGGAATCTCTGGGAATGAAAGTGGAAGAAAGAGACGTCTATATCGATAAACTCGACGAGTTCGCAGAAGCGGGTGCTTGCGGCACCGCAGCTGTAATCACACCTATTGGCGGCATAGAATACAAAGGCAAACTCCACGTGTTCTACAGCGAATCGGAAGTAGGACCGGTAACGAAGAAACTGTACGATACTCTGGTGGGAATGCAGTTCGGTGATACCGAAGCCCCGGAGGGATGGGTATACGAAGTATTCTGATTTCCTTTTTCTTTCCCTTGCAGTGAAAATCCCCAAAAAGCCTCTCCAGACGGAGAGGCTTTTTTAATGGCTATGGCTGAAAGCTATTACAAGGGCTATGGCTACTCCGGATATGAAGGCGAGAAGAGAATGCCGTTTTTCATGAGCCCTTGCTTCGGGCAGAAGATGGGAGGCCGAAACATATACAAGAACCCCTGATACGAAACCCAGCATCATCCCCAGAGCGTTGTTTCCTATGGACCGGACGAAGGGATAGGCGGCGAAAGCTCCAAGGGGGGTTGTAAGTGAAGCAATAATAAAAGCGTAGACCATGGCGGTTCTTTTATGGATGTTTCCCTTCATCAGCACCAGATAGGTTATTACTCCTTCCGCGAATTCATGCACTATGAGTCCTCCGGCCGACATTATTCCTATCAGTACGCTGGCCTCGAAAGTTACAGCGTAAACCACACCGTCGACGAAGGAGTGTATAGCTATGCCCTGCGCCGCCGTTATGCCGAAGGCCAGAGCTTCTTCGTGGGCGAAATGGCGGGCCGCCCTGCTGGAGAAAAACATGAACAGAAAACCGCCAAGCGCCATTACTCCAGCGTGAGGTGATTTTGCTATCGCTTCCGGAAGAGCGATCATAAGGGGTGTTGAAATAAGAAGGCCTGCGGCGAAGCACAACAGATAACTCATGAATTTCTCCGCGCCGCGCCTGTGCCTGAAGACAACAAAAATGCCTACGGCGTTTACCAGCGCGGCCAAAATTGCTGAAGATGCCACCCACGCGAATGTTGAAGACATTCAGGCCCTCCTTCGGAATCTGCCGGAGGCTAGTTTTTATAGTACTGGTTTGCTTCCTCCGTCATGGTAACTATCTGCGGTCCCCTTTCTTTTTGGGGGTTTTCCGCTATAACCAGGATATAGACAGGTTTTTCGGCCCCGGCCTGGCGGGCCAGATACATTGCCACGAGCTCATCTCTGTGCAGCAGTTGGGCGTCTGGAAAGGCTCTTTCCGCCGTGGAAGCCAGTTCCTCCATAGTCAGGGATTCCTGTGCGAATTCGAGCGATACGGCATGTGCAGTGTCCGTGCCTATGTAGTCGATTGTCGCCTTTGTCATCCCTCTCGATTCTGTAACAGCGTACCATTCTCTTGTTTCCTCAATACCGTCTGGTTGTCCGAGGATGTCGTGTATGGACGTTCTGTCCATTAGTATGCCGATCCCTGAAGTTCGCCATACGGAAAAAGAAACCCCGGCTTCAGCTCCACGCAGGGGCGGATAGAGGATCAAAAACAACGCCAGGAAAAAAATGAACTTTTTCATTATGCGGTTTCAGCCCCTTCTGTTAGGATAAACTGGTGGGTGCGAAGTACGCGCCCACCAAAAACAGACTATCACAAAAACCCTTAAGAAAAGGGTGCAGTTGTTTGACAGGGAGGAACAGATTGTGTTCGGCGAACGACCAATTTGTCCCAAATGCGGCGGTATTGACATCATACCGATAATATACGGATACGCCCCGTTCGACTTGTGCGCAATGATCTCCAGAGGGGAAGCGCTGCAAAGGGATCTTTGCCCTCCGGGTGAGAACCCGCCCCTCTGGTTCTGCAGAACATGTGAAGCCGAATTTCCGAACAGGGAAGATTCCGGTGTCCTTTAGAAAGCGGGACATCGTTACGGGAGCTGTGCTTCTGGCTTTCTCACTGGGCGCCGGCGCAGTGGGATCGATAGCGACATCCATGTCAGTGACCGACTGGTATGTTCAACTGGTCAGGCCCGAATGGAACCCGCCCTCGTGGGTTTTTGCCCCTGTGTGGACCTTGCTCTATGTCGTTATGGCCGTTGCGGCCTGGCTCTATACTGTCCGGGCCGGGAGCCTGTCTGCGGCCTCACGTGGGTTGACATTGTTCGGAGTACAGCTTGTTCTCAACGCGGCCTGGTCGTGGCTGTTTTTCGGGTTTCGCGCTCCGGCGGCGGCGCTGGTGGAGATACTGGTCCTCTGGGTCGCCATTCTTGCCACGACACGTGAGTTCTTTGCGTTACGCCGGTCAGCCGGCTGGCTTATGGTTCCATATCTCCTTTGGGTTTCTTTCGCCGCTTTACTGAACGCGGCGATATGGCGCCTGAATCTCTGACACTTTTACAAAACAGGCGACGCCCGGCTATAACGCCCATATGGTTTTGCTGTATAATGTATATACAACATCCAAAACTGTTCCGGACGGTGATTACGTGTCCAAGGTTATCGCTATTTGTTCCAGCGCCCACAGGCAGGAGGCAAAGAAACCACTGCCTGAAGGTATTTTCTGCGTTGCAGGAGGCCTCGAAGGTGATTCGCATTTCGGAATGGAGCCCCGTCAGGTGAGCCTGTTGAGGGCGGAAGACATAGTGGATGCCGAAAAGCAGGCGGGTTTTTCCTTCCCCCCGGGCGCCCTTGCGGAAAACCTTGTAGTGGAAGGACTGCCGGCCGAGCTGCCCCTGGGCCTCAGGCTGGCCTTTGGCGCTGAAGCTGTTCTGGAAGTGGTGGAAAAAGGGAAAAGGCCCGATGAGCCGCATTCCTACGACTACAAAGGTTGGTGTCTCCTGCCTTCAAAGGGATATTTCCTCAGGGTCGTTTCAAATGGTTCCGTGAAATTGGGTGACAGTGTGAGTGTGGAAAACGAAACTGGGGACAGTGGGCCGGCGGTTTCGCTATGATATTTACATCACTAATGCTAGACCCGTTCCCGGCCGCGTAGCGGCCGGTTGTAGCGTTTATAATACACGGTTGGAGTCTGGTTCTTCCAGGCGTGAATTTTTTCTTATTATTTGTGGGAGGTGAGGCGTGTGGTCATATTCGTCCTCTCTGTCGCCACGTATTTGCTGTTGGCGTGGAGTGGAGGAGGGATCGACCCCATCGAGATAGCTATAGCGGTTGTTCTTGGCGCAGGTCTGGCGGTAGCAGCCAGGTCCTTCAGCCCGGGACGTTCGTGGAGTCTCGCGGGATTGAATCCGTTCCGATGGATTGCGTTTGTCTTTTATCTGGCTATTCCCTTTCTTTGGGGAATGCTGAAGGCCAATATCGATGTCGCAATCCGCGTTATCACCGGGCATATCCGGCCCGGAATAGTGAAGATCGATTCAGGGCTCAAGGGCAGCCTGGCTTCGACCATGCTTGCCAACTCGATAACCCTGACGCCGGGAACGTTGACGGTGGATGTCGACGAGTCGGGAGACACCAGTTGTTTCTACATTCACTGGATCAACGTCACCGATGAAAATCCCGGCGAGGACGAGGTATACGGCTCTTTCGGCAGATGGGCAAGGAGGGTTGCCGAATGACGGTTACCATATTTGCAGGGGCCGCGGCGGTTATCGGCGTCTGCGCGCTGATCATGCTGGGCAGGATGATCGCCGGACCTACTGTTCCCGACAGAGTGGTGGCTCTCGATTCCATAAACACGCTGGTCGTGGCGCTGATGGTTCTGCTTTCCGTCGTTTACGATTCCGTTGTTATGGTTGACGTAGCTATTGTTTACGCTGCGCTTTCGTTCGTTGGTACGATGTTTATCGCCCGCCATATCGAGGGGGGTGTGTGATCGTGGAAACGCTTGTCATCGTACTTCTGGCAATCGGGGTCCTGTTCAATTTCCTTGGAACTGTCGCCCTTTACAGGTTTCCAGACGTTTACACCCGACTTCACGGAACTACCAAGTGCACGACCTTCGGTTCCATATTCATAGCGGCCGCCGTGGTCGTATATGCGCTTATGAAACTCTCCGTGACAGGAGAGGGACGTTTCAGCACACTTGCTGTTCACGTGATAATCGCTATAGCGGCCCTTCTCATCACCAACCCTACGGGGGCGCACGCCATAGCAAGGGCCGCCCACCGCAGCGGCGTTTTTCCCAAGTTCGCTGTTGTGGACCGTCTCGAGGAAGATCGTAAAAAGGGTGGTGCTTCGGCATGAACGAGATCGCGCACATTGCGGTGCTGGCCCTTATAACACTGGCGGCGTTCTACGCCGTGTGGTTCAGGGACCTGCTTTCTTCGGTCGTGTCCCTTGCGGTTTTTAGCCTTCTGCTTTCGCTGGAGTTCTTTATTCTGCAGGCTCCGGACGTGGCGATAGCCGAAGCCGCGATAGGAGCCGGACTGAGTACGGCCATCTACATTATTGCCCTCAGGGCGTGCAAGACCGTGCTCAGGAAAAGCGGGGGGGACTAGAGATGAAAAAGAAGGTTCTTTTCATGATAGCCATCCTTGTAGTGGCGGGGACGCTGTGGGGCGCACTCGAAAGAGTGCATCCTTTCGGAGAACCGGCCCGCGCGCCAATGGATGATTACTATCTCCAGAACGCACAGGAAGAACGGGCGGTCAATAACATCGTTACCGCGATCGTTTTCGACTACAGGGGATTTGACACCCTGGGCGAGGCGGCGGTCCTTTTCACCGCAGTCTGTTCGGTCCTGGCCCTCTTCCGGAAGGGAGGCGGACACCAGTGAAGCCGCTTTCAGTTGTAGTAAGAACCATATGCGATATCTTCATGTGGTTCATGGCCGTATTCGGGGCCTACATCATTATTCACGGGCACATAACGCCGGGCGGCGGCTTCCAGGGTGGAGCCGTTGTAGCGACCCTCCTCGCGTTCATGCTGGTTGCGCACGGGGGAGAAAAGATGGTTTCGTTTGTGCGTACCGGCATGTATTCCGCGGTTGAAACGACGGGTCTCCTGGTTTTCATATGCGCCGGCTTTTTCGGTATCGCCACAACCTTTTTCTACAATTTTCTGGTCAAGCAGGGCGGTCTTTTCGGTTCGACTGTTCCTCTGGGCGCCAACAGCGGTGTTCTCAACAGCTCGGGTACGATCGCTCTTATGAATATGGGTGTGGGCCTCGAAGTCATCGGCGGTCTTTCCCTGATTATTTTCTACATGTCCAGGGGCATCCGTCTTCATGTTGAAACAGGAAGCGAGGAAACAGGCCATGACCGGTAATATTCCCTTCCTTGTCGTAGGCGTCGTGTTCTTCCTCGGGCTTTACGCTGTTTTGTTCGAGCGGAACATGATCAAGATGGCTATAGGCATAACGCTCGTCGAGGCTTCGGCCAATCTGCTCCTTATCGTTCTGGGATACCGTTTCGACGGGAGCATTCCGGTCTTTACCCTGGCGGGCGAAATCAAACAAATGGTTCTTCCGACCCCGCAGGCCCTCACTCTGACGGCTATTGTCATAGGTCTGGCGACTTCGGCTTTGCTGCTTTCGCTGATCATGATGCTTTACCGTCATTACGGGACCCTCGATGTTCGGGAGATTAGGAGGTTGCGGGGATGAACTGGCAAATACATCTTCCGGCCCTTGTCCTTGCGATCCCGCTTCTTGGCGCTTTCGCGGCTCCGCTTGCGGGTCTGGGCGGCAAGCATATCCGGAACGCCTGGTTTATTTTTATTTCAGTGGTAACTACCGCGCTCACGATGCTCCTGTGGCAGAAAGTCGCCGCAGGCGGCCCGGCGGTCTACGTTCTCGGAGGCGAGGCATGGAACCTTACGCTTCCGTCCGGGTTGACATGGCCTATCAGGATCGTTCTTGAGGTCGATGCTTTCGGTGCTTTCATGGCGGTCGTGGGCGGTATTGTGGCTCTTGCGGGCGCGTTCTTTTCGCTGCGCTTCATGGAGAAATTCAGCGGGCTCGACAAATTCGTTTCACTCTATTTCCTGCTTGTTACCGGAATGCTGGGGATGGAGCTCACGGGTGACCTGTTCAACTTTTTCGTTTTCCTCGAGATAGCCTCGGTGGCTTCCTTTGGCCTGGTGGCGTTCTGGAGAGACAGGCCCGAAGCGGTGGAAGCTTCGTTCAAGTACATGGTCATTTCCACCGTGGCGGCTATGATGGTGCTCATAGCCATAGGTTTCCTCTACGGCAGATATAACGCCGTGAACATGGCGGCAGTAGGGCAGATGCTGCACATGGGCTATGCTGAAAAAATCGCACTGGTGTTCCTTGTAGTGGCGCTTGCCATGAAATGCGGAACGGTTCCCATGCACATGTGGACCCCGGATGCCTATACCGAGGCGCCTGCCGGTGTAACCTGCCTTCTGGTGGGTGTCAGCCAGGCTGCGCTATACGGCCTGTTCCGAGTGTGTTTTTCGCTTTACGGCGCCAGCCTCGAAAGCGTGGTCGTTCCCTGGACGATCATCGTAATGGGTGTTTTATCCATGTTCATAGGGGTTTCCATGGCGGTGATACAAAAAGAGATAAAACGCCTTATGGCCTACCATTCGGTCTCGCAGATAGGTTATATCCTGCTGGGGCTGGGCGTAGGTCTTCTTGCCCTGAGGGATCCTCAGGCGATGGCGGATTATGGATTCACGGCCATGAAAGGCGGCATCTACCACATCATCAACTACACGGTGTACAAGGGTCTGTTGTTCCTTACGGCGGGCGCCCTGTACTACGCAGCCGGCAGCCGCAATCTTAACGAACTGGGCGGGTTGGCGAGGGTTATGCCGCAGACCACGTTTATGTTCGTCATCGCTGCAGCGGCGATCGCCGGACTACCGCCATTCAATGGTTTTGTTTCAAAATTGCTTATCTACGAATCCACGTTCGCCGTGTACCCGATCCTTGCTGTAATGGCTCTTGTAACTTCGGTGCTTACGCTGGCGTCTTTCGTCAAGGTGTTCCAGACCGCCTTCCTGGGTCCGGCGAAGGCGAAATTCGCTCATGTCACCGAAGCTCCAGGCTCGATGATCCTGGGTATGTCGATACTCACAGTCGTTATTATCGGGCTTACCCTGTTCCCGACCTGGGCGCTTTCACACCTCGTTGAACCTGCGGCCAAGGCCCTTGTCGATCAGGCGGGCTACATAGCGGCGGTTATGGGAGGTGGCCTCTAATGTGGAGCAAGGTGTACACAGGTTTCGGGTTTTGGGACGTATACACCTGGATCATTTTCTTTGCGCTCGCAGCCGGACTTGTACTGTGGCTTCGATCCATGGGGCGGAGCGACTACAAAAAAGGGACAGAGCAGGACGAGATATTCTACGGAAGTAACGAGGTCCCCGAAGACGGAGAAGATCTGCAGGTTCCCGCAAGCTCGGCCTATTGGGGGTTTGTGGAAGCCCTGCAGCCCTATTACGAAAAGCTCTTACAAATTCACACCGGTATAGCCAATGACTATGTGGGGTATCTCGTTGTCACCACAGGCATTCTGGCTGTTCTGGTGCTTATCTAGGGAGGTGGGACGATGAAAATCGAACGCTACCTCGACATTCTAACGAAGTCGATATGGGTATTTCACTGCAACAGCGGATCCTGTAACGGTTGCGACATCGAAATCGTCGCCACCATCACGCCTCGTTACGATATCGAGCGTTTCGGTATGAAACTGGTCGGGACTCCGAGGCACGCCGACGCACTTCTCGTTACGGGCCCGGTCACCAAATACATGACGGGCCGGCTGCGCCGTATCTATGCGCAGATGCCGGACCCCAAAGTCGTCATAGCCATAGGTAACTGCGCCTGCTCGGGCGACGTATTCTACAAATCCTACAATCTGGATGGCCCCGTGGACAACATCATTCCTGTCGACGTATATGTTCACGGTTGCCCGCCCCGCCCGGAAGCCATCATCGAAGGTGCGGCCAAGGCGGTTCTCAAACTGGAGAAAATCAAGGCCGACCTGGAAGCAAAGGCAGGTGCCGCAAAATGAACCATCCCTGCAAGGACTACGTAAAGGAAAGCCGCAACCCCCAAGAGGTAGTGGAATGCATCAGGGAGCATATGGGCGACAGCGTGACTGGTCTGGATCTTCGCGAGTATCATGACGGCCAGGCCAAAAAGCCCCAATTCCATCACCTATGGGTCACCGTGGACAGGGACCGTTTCCTGGAACTGGTCGACCTGCTGATGGAAATAGACTTTCTGCATTTCCATATCACCTCCGGCGATGACGAGGGCGATGTGGTCCAGCTTAATTACCACTTTTCGCTGTTCAGGGTGGCAGGCCGCGGCAACAGGCTGGGAGTCACCATAAGCGTCCGGATACCCAAGGACGACCTGGTCATACCTTCTCTGTGGAGCAGGATACCCGGAATAGAATTCAGTGAACGTGAAATGCGCGAGATGCTCGGCGTCGATCCCGACGGTCTGCCCAACAAGGCGCTTGTTTTCCTGCCCGAGCACTGGAACGAAGACATCAAACCATGGCGCCGGGATGAAACCGGCCCCGGTCCCGAAGATGTCCGGGATCTTTCCTAGGAGGTGCCGGTATGGCTGTAGGAGCTGGTAAGACCTATAAAGTGCCGATCGGCCCTGTCCACGTAGGGCTCAAGGAACCTATTACGGCATGGCTCGATGTTGACGGCGAACGGATCAAGAAAGCTACCATACGCCCCGGGGCCATTCACAGGGGCATAGAGTTCATGGCCCGTGAAAGGAACCCGCTCCAGGTAATCTACCTGGCGGAGCGTATCTGCGGCATCTGTTCCTTTTCACATATCACGGCTTTTGTGCGCGCCGTTGAAGACGCGGCGAAGATCGAAGTCCCACTCAGGGCGCAGTACATCCGCACACTGGTGCTGGAGCTTGAGCGAATCCATTCACATGTTCTCTGGGCCGGAGTGGCGACCTATACGTTTGGGTACGATTCCGCGTTTCATCTTGGCATGATCCTTCGCGAAAAGGTCATGGACGTGCTTGAAGTTCTTACGGGTAACCGTGTCAACTATGGAACGGGAACCGTGGGAGGCGTCCGCCGGGATGTAACCCCGGAACTGGCCAAGGTCGTAAACGACATGGTGAACTTCTACAAGAACGAGTTCGGTGTTTTCTACGATGTCGTAACCGAAGACCCCATCGCCAAGGCTCGTATGCGCAAAGTGGGTGTTCTTACCCGCGACGAGGCAATACGTTACTGCGCCCTTGGTCCGACGGTTCGCGGAAGCGGGGTAAGGGCCGATCTTCGCTGGACAGCGCCATACGAAGCGTACGCCGATATGGATATCAAGCCGGTAGTGCCCCAGGATTATTTCGGGGAAGCATACGGCGATGTGTTTGACCGGTTCCTGGTGCGTGTTCTCGAGGTTTATCAGTCACTGGAGATAATAGAAAAAGTAATGGAAGGGCTCCCCTCGGGCGATCTGATGTGGGAACCCAAGCTTCCCAAACTGCTCAGTTATCTTAAGCAGGCCGACGGCGTCGGCTGGTCGGCGATTGAGGCTCCCCGGGGCGACGATTCGCATGCCATCAGGCTTACGGGCGGCGAAGAAAACGTGACGTGGTGGAAAGTACGGGCTCCAACATATTCCAACGCTGTTTCCTGGCCGATAATGTTCCAGGAAAACGAATTAGCCGATGCTCCCCTTATCATCAACAGTATCGATCCCTGCATTTCCTGCATGGAGCGCATGATGATAACGGAAGAGAGCTCGGGTGCGGAGCAGGTCGTTACAAGAGCTGAACTCCTCAGCAAGTGCCGTGAGAAGACGAGGAGGTTGATGGGCGCATGAGCATTCTGCTCTACAAATTTCTTGCCGGAGCTGCACTGCTGATATTTGGTTCCCTTCTTTCCTTTTTCTTTGAAGGGATCGACCGCATCATCCATGCAAGAATGCAGTTGAGGCTGGGACCACCGGTCTTTCAGCCTTTCTATGATCTTTTCAAGCTGCTCGGAAAAGAGAACATCGTTCCCCGCAGGGCCATTCCATGGGCGTTCAACGGAGCCCCCCGGGTGGCCGCGCCAACGGCGCTTATGGTGATTCTGTATATTCCCATGGGTTCCCTGCCGCCTATTCTCAGCGGACACGGAGATCTGATACTCATTCTCTATCTTCTGGGTCTTTCCGCTGTAGCCATGGCCGTCGGGGGTTTCGCCAGCGGGTCAACCTATGCGAACGTGGGCGCCCAGCGGGAAATGGTCCTGATGATGAGCTACGAGCTGCCTCTGGCGGTGGTAATCATTACTCTGGCCTGGTTCGGCTACCGCTCGGGAATGCCGGGCGAACCTTTCAGTCTTGAGACCTATGTGGCCATGCCGGTATGGAGCGTAGCCGGATGGACCGGAGGCTTCGGTCTTCTGGGGCTGCTCCTGGCGCTGATGGCAGTTGTTCCCGCCGAAGTCGGCAAGGTTCCCATGGATATTGCCGAGGCGAAAACGGAGATACTCGAAGGGCTTATTTGCGAATATTCCGGACGGAACCTTGCGATGCTTAAAGCCGCATTCGCACTCAGGACGCTGGTAATGTGTGCGCTGGTGGTTTCCCTGTTCTTTCCCTGGTCGCTTGGAGCACCGTTGGGATTGACGGGTGTTGCTCTCTTTGCGGTGGATTTCGTGTTCTTCTGGATAAAGGTTTTCCTTGTCCAGGTGGTGGGCGTTACGCTTATCCGCACCGCATTCGGCCGTTACAAGATATGGCAGGCTTCGCAGTTGTACTGGCTTCCAATCGCCGGACTGGCCGTGGCGGGTATGGTGCTTCTGTCGCTTGACGTCATCCTATAAAGGGAGGGTTGGACATGCTTAACAGAATGATGATCCAGATCCTCAGACAGTGGGGAGAAAAGCCGGCCACAAACCCCTTCCCGGTGGCGCATATGCCTGAAAACCTGACCGAGGCTCTCAAGGCCGCGGCGGAGGGCAAGATCGAGCTGAACGAAGCGATCCCTGTTCCGGACAAGTTCCGCGGCCGTATAGGCTACGACAGGGATGCATGCATCGGATGCAAGATGTGCATAAGGGTCTGCCCCGCTAACGCCATTGAAGCGCTGGACAATGACAAGAAGGTTCGCTTTCACATGGACCGTTGTTGCTTCTGCGCCCAGTGCACGGAGATATGTCCAGTGCAGTGTATCTGGATGACCGAGGAATTCGCCTTCTCGTCCTACGACAGAAAGGCGCAGGTTGTTGAGGATTCGGGCAAGAAACCGGAACCCGAAAAAGGTTCCGGAAAAGGAAAGAAAAAATCGGAGGACGCCGGCTCTCTCAAATACGAGATAGATCCCGAAAAATGTATCGGATGCACCAAATGCGCCAGAACTTGCCCGGTACAGGCGATAACCGGCAATGTCAAGGAGCCGCACGTGATCGATGAAGGCAAATGCGTTGGCTGCGGCGCCTGCGCGGAAGCCTGCCCGGTGAATGCGATCCACCCCAAGGAATAGCCTGACATTCAACCGGCGAACATGAATTGAAGAACAGACAAACCGGGGCGAAGCCGCGCAATGCGGCTTCGCCCTGTTCTTTGGAGGTTGCCATGAAACGGGTACTCGTTGTCTTTACCGGGGGCACCATATCCAGTGGTTTCACGGCAAAGGATATAAAGGGGCCCCGTGCAGACGTTTCCGCAAAACTGCATGATTATGTTGCTTCTTACTTCCATGAAAAGGATGTGGAAGTAACATGCTGCGAACCCTGGGGAGTACCGGGGCTTGACAGTTCGGAACTGACGCCTGTCCACTGGGTCCATATGACCACGATCATAGCCGAAGAGCTCGAAAAGGGAGTTTCAGGTGTTCTGATACTTCACGGCACCGATACAATGGCATGGTCCTCGGCCTGGCTGAGCCTGTGCTTTTCGGGCGCCGGGGTCCCGGTCGTACTTACGGGCAGTCAGCTTACGCTGGACTATACTCCCGAAGACGTAACAGTGAATCTCAGGGGAGCGGCCCAGGTGGTCTGCTCCGGTATCAATGGAGTATGGATCTACTGCAACTGGAAACTTATCCCCGGGGCCAGGGCCCACAAGGCCAGAGCGCTACACCCGGACGCTTTTGCGCCCATAGGCTCCATCCCCCTGTATTTCAGTCCCGACTGGGCGCAGAAAGGGGCCGAAACCGGCAATACTATCAGAAAATGCGTAGAACTTTCAGATCAACTGAAAAGCATTTTGCAAAGAAAGCCCCGGGAAATTGAATCGGTATGCTCCCGCGTGGGATGGCTTGTGTGCCAACCGGGGGTCTACGGAAACCCGTCGGGAAAAGAGGATATACTTGTTATATGGGGATATGGTTCGGGGAACGCTGAACCTGCCGCCCTGGCGGGAATAAAGACGGCCTGGTCCGGGAAACGCAAACCGCAGGTAATAGCCTGCAGCCAGGCCGAGGGCGATATCAAGAATCCTGTCTCCTATGGCGATGTGGGCATTGCCTCCCTTACTTCCGACGGTTTTGTGGTTTGGGGCCAGATGGACTATCCCGTGGAATTCATCCACGCACTGGCGTGTTTTTCGCTGCTGGCGGATCCGGGAGCGCCGGAGAAAATACTTTCCAGATTTCTCAAACGATACGAGCCTCAATAAAACAGCGGGGGTCGAAAACCCCCGCTGTTTGCTCTACCTCTGACTTGCTGGTCAGGCCAGGCCGTAGTGTGCAAGCCTTTTTGCGGTTTCTTCCCTGCCCAGAAACACTGCTACATGGAATATTCCCGGGCTTACCTTGCGTCCGGTAAGTATCCATCGAAGCGGCATGGCTACGTGTTTCAGTTTAACGGCGTTTTCTTCACACCACGCTCTTGTGGTTGTTTCCATGGCTTCCGCGGTCCAGTCCCCTATGGCGAGAAACCCTGAAAAGAATTCTCTGAGAAAAGCCCTGTTCTCCTCCGGGATATCGGAGCCGTTGTAGCGCTCACAAACTGAATCGAAACTGAGAAAATAATCGGAGTACTCCGCGGCCTCCCTGGTTGTCTGGCCTCGTCCCTCCAGCATTTCCAGCACACTGGCCAACCACTCGTCGCTGAACCTCTCCGGCTGCAGCCCCAATTCTGTCCAGAACGGTTTTACCAGCTCCACGCGCTTTAGGCGATCCATCATCCACAGGTGGGCCTGATTCACGTGGTTCAGTTTAGTCATGTCGAATACAGCCGCTCTTTTGGTTATCTTCTCAAGGTCGAACAGCGATATGGCTTCTTCCCTGGTGAAAATTTCTCTTTCCTCCCCGGG
>CAZBLL010000005.1:0-18412 GCA_964492625.1 uncultured Synergistaceae bacterium | reverse complement strand
GGTGGCAAGGGCTTTGACTCCGTCGGCGGCGAGGAACGGCAGAAGGCCTATCTCTATAACCTTTTTCATTGGCACGGCCTTGCCGGCGACGTAGTTGAGGTTGAGGTACAGGCCCATGGTTCCGATGGTGTAGATCACGGCGACACCCGCGACGCAGGCCGCAACGGAGGCCCAGAAGCCGGGTTTCGCCATGCGCTCCATTATCAGCCCTATGACCCAGGCTCCGGCGACGAAACCCAGAAGATATCCAAATGTGGGGTGCAGTATATACTGCGGCCCGCCTCCGCCGGTAAAAACGGGGATGCCCACAAGGCCAATGCCCACGTATAGCGCCTGCGAAAGGGCTCCTGCACGGGAACCCAGCAAAGCGCCCGAAAGGAATACGAAAAAGGTCTGTAGCGTCATCGGAACAAGGGGAAAGGGAATACGGATAAACGCCCCCACGGCCGTGAGCACGGCGAAGAGGGCGGCCAGCGTCATTGTCCGAACCTGTATGCGCAAGAGGGCGGCCTCCCTGTCACCCGGTATAAAAACAGGGTGACGTATGATGAGGCCTATTGTAACCCCGGAGTGGGGAATGGCAAGAAGCAAAAAGACGATGGCGGATGGCGGAAAAGGCAGAGGCAAGGAGACGATGGCCGATGGCGGATTGCCGATTGCGGAAAGAGCGTTGTCATTCCGATACGAAGCGTTAGCGTAGTGAGGAATCTCGGGCTTTCGTAAACGCTAAACGGGCGGGCCCGGAAACGATTACGGAGTTCCCATAACGGGAAAACCCGAAGCGGGGTTTCTAGCCGGAACATTGAGGCCGGCGAGGTGATGAGCCGTCGCGAGGGGCAGGGACAGCACGCCGCAGAACCGAAGGTTCGAGGAATCGGGCGATCGTCCCGAGCAGGCGAAGAGCCGAGTGTTTCGGCCGAACCGGGACCGGGAGAAACACCGCGAGGGGCATAGAACATAGCAATCAGCGCACAGGCGGCAACGATCAGAAAAGAATAGAGCCGTAAGACGTGAGGCGTGAGGCGTAAGACGAAAAAGCCTGACATTCCGAACTCTTCCGATAGGAAGGTGAGGAATCTGGAGTTGACAGGAGACAGGAAACAGCAAGTACAAACCCGAGATTTCCGCCGGTAGGCGGACTTGCAGCCTCGTCGTTTCACTCATCGGAATGACATGCCTTTTCTGTCAGCTGACGGCTGTAAGCTGCCCGCTGATTTTTCGGCCATCGTTTCCTTGCATTTTTAAACCGCGTCCACTATCTCCCTCGCGAGGCCGGAGAATCTGGACAGATATTCTCTTCTTTCGGCCCGCAGCGCGCCTATCATGGAAGCGTATTCATCGCGCGTGTAGTGGGCGTACGGGTCCAGTGATTCGGACTCGGGGACGTTGAGCGACTGGGGTATCTCGTAACCCAGTATGTCGTCGTACTTCCACTGAATCTCTTCGGCCAGCGCACCCCTTATCGCGGCAAAGGTTATCTGGGGCGTCATGTTTACGCCTTCGTGGCCGCCTATGCGTCCCGTATTAAGTACGTAGCAGCTTATTCCGGGATTGTCTCTCATTATCCTCAGTAGCCTGTTTCCGTTGACGTGGGGGTTGTCGATGATGAACGGGTCGAAACCCACTACCCTCTTGGCCTGCCCCACGCGTGACGGGTCTTCGGCGCTGGTGATGGTGGACTCTCCCAGCATGAAAAAGGCGGCGGCCTGCTCGGGGGACACCAGCCTGCCTATTGGGGGAATATCATAGCGACGCATGTTGAACAACAGGGCGTCGACCTTGTCCAGGTCTATACGGCCGGACGTGTTAGGTATTACGCTGCGGGGAACCACAGCCCTGCCGTTGCTGGTAATTGCGTGTCGGTCGAAATTTATTTCCCCATCGTCGTTTACCCAGCAGTTTTCGATTATGGCCCGCTGATCCCGGGCGGCGACCAGCAGAGGGGGCTGCTTGGAAACGTTATCGGTCTTGATGTAGAAATTGTTTACCGAGCCCAGGGCGCGCCCGTCGGACATCAGAATATTTATGTCGTCCTGAAGCACTTCCACCCCTTCTGGAGCCGTAAGACCGTGATCGGCGGTGGTGATGGTGGTCTTGCCTGTTCCCGAAAGGCCAAAGATGAGAAGCCCTTTTTCCTCCAGTTTTTCGCGGACCTTTATCTTGACGATTTTGCTTCCGGCGTGCAGGCCCAGACCGTTCATGCTTTCGCGGCCCAGGTGCATGGCCATGCGGAGCATCGCCATTTTGGCCTCTCCGTAATAATCGCTGCCCAGAATATATGTAACCTGCTGACGAGGAAGGACGATGATCTTGCGCTGGTGCCACTCGGGCACGATCACCGTAACAATGTCGGCGGTATCCTGGTCGGCCTGGGAGGAGAAGTTCATGTAAAACATCTGGGCGAGTCTGGCGTAACGCCTCGTTACGTAGTAGTTGGCGAACAGGGGCTGTTTTTCGGGAGAACCTATACGGCCGGTTACCCTTATCATCTGCTGCCAGCGGAGGTAGCCCCACACCTGTTCGAGCAGCGACACAAGCGACTCGTCGAAATCGTAGGCTACTTCCGTAAAGGCCGCGCTGCGCGAACGGATGCGCGTAACGTAAAGCGAGGAACCCTGGTTATTGGGGACGGTCTCATGGGCCGCCATGGCCTGCAGCTCCTCGGCCGTAAGGTCCCTCAACAGGCTCCTGCAAACGGGTCTGCGCAGCCTCCGGTAAAAGATATCCCTGTCGCCGCCATCGTAGGACATTACACATCGCCTCCGGGTTTTATTGGATCTGAACGTAAATTACATAGATCAGCTGGCAGAAAGGCCGTGAGCCGTGAACCGTGAACCGGAAAATCAACTTCTAACCGGTAAACGGTAAAAGCAGGAGACAGGAAGCAGGAAACGGGAAGGGCGCTACCCCCCTGCTGTTATTCCGAACCCGCCTACCGGCGACAAACCCCGCTTTGGGTTTTCCCGTTATGGGAAGTCCGTAATCATTTCCGGGTCCGTCTGTTTAGCGTTTACGAAAGCCCGAGATTTCTCACCTTCCTGTCGGAAGGGTTCGGAATGACAGGCTTTTTCGTCTTACATCTCACGCCTCACGCCTCACGTCTGACGTCTTACGGTTCTATTCTTTTCTGATCGCTGCGCGCTGTCTGCTATGTATCTCACGACTCACGTTTCACGGATTAGTTGTCGTCCTCCCACTTCCACTTCAGAATCATGCCCCGCTGCAAGTATCCATCGAACAGCGCCAGCGCCTGGCTTTCCTGCGAAGCGGGTACGGGCACGCAAAGATCTACATGCGCACCGTACGACGTTACAATATCTTCCTCGGGCACGTCCATTTCCTTTAACTTGCGCATGAGACCGGAGGCGTGTTCATAGGGCGTTTCTACCAGAGCCATCCGGCAGAGACGTTTTGTAGCGCGACCGGCTTTTTCGATCGCCATGCTCGCCGCGCCTCCATATGCGTCGATAAGCCCGCGAACCCCAAGCTTTATGCCGCCGAAATATCGGGTTACCACTATCACGGTATTTGTAATCCCCACTCGCTGAATGGCGCCTTCTATGGGCTTGCCCGCCGTTCCCGAGGGTTCACCCGCATCGGACCAGTACTCCCTTATGTCGGGATAACCAACCCTGTAGGCCCAGCAGTTGTGGGTGGCGTCACTGTATTTCTGAGACATTTCACGTACAAACTCCCGGGCGGATTCTTCGTCTCCGGCGACAAACAGGCGCGCCACAAAACGCGACCTGCGCTCACGCAGTTCTGCTTGCGCCTGCGAGGCCGGCTGAACGAACAGATCGGCGTCAGTCATCTGACCCCCAGGCTTCCTGCATCTTTTTGTACGTGCTCTGGAGCGATTCCGGGAGCACCCTGACTTCGCCTACGACCGGCATAAAGTTGGTGTCTCCGTTCCAGCGCGGAACAATGTGCAGATGCACGTGGCCGGCGAACCCGGCCCCGGCTGTTTTCCCTATGTTAACGCCAAGATTGAAACCCTGGGGGTTCATTGTCTTTTTCAGAACCTTCAGGCATTTCCTGGCCATTACGTTCATTTCGAGGAGTTCTTCATCGGAGAGGTTTTCGTAGGCCCCCTCATGTCGGTAGGGTACTACCATCAGGTGGCCGGGATTGTAGGGAAAGGCGTTCATGATCACGAATACGAGCTTGCCTCTTGAGAGAATAAGGCGTTCCTCGTCCCGGTTCTCTTTGGGGAACGCGCAGAAAATGCACTCGGGCTGTTTGTCTGCCCCCTCGATGTAGGACATCCTCCAGGGAGCGAAAAGCTGATCCATTACGGGCACCTCCAGACCGGCTGCACGCGCCGGTTGCGTGTTTCACGTGAAACATGGTTTTAAAGTCAGGGAGACAGGAATCAGGGGTCAGGGGTCAGGGGTCAGGGAACCGTAAAGTGAACCGTGACGAGCTTCCGGGCCCGTCCGTTTACGAAAACCCGAGATTCTTCGCTCCGCTCAGAATGACATGCTTTTTCTGTAAACTGTATGCTGCACGCTGTCTGGTATGTATCTCACGCCTCACGGTTAACGAAAGCCCGAGATTTCTCACCTTCCTGTCGGAAGGATTCGAAATGACAAGCCCTTCCTGTTTCCTGTTTCCCCGGTTCTTCCGTTTACCGTTCACTGTTGACCGTTTACCGGTTTTTCGGGCTTTTTTGCTCTTTCTAACGTCTCACGTCTGACGTCTTACGCCTCACGTCTTACGCCTCACGTCTTACGGTTCTATTCTTTTCTGATCGCTGTACGCTGTACGCTGTCAGCTGCTTCCTGTTTCCTTGCTCTTGCTCCATATCGGCCTAAGAAACAGCCATGCCTGCCACGCCCCGAAGGCCGCCCCCCCTGCGGCGCAACCGGCCCCGGCCCATGCGGGCCAGCCATCGGCCATCAGGCGGTTTCCCATCAGCGCCCCAAGCACGATAAAACCGCCCAAAAGCAGCGCAGCCGAAATGACCCTGCCGAAAACAACAAGCCCCTCAAGCGTGTTGCGGTCGCTCACGTCTCAACGCCTACTTTCCCTTGAAGAGAAGTTCGCCCTCGCTGTCGATCATTTCGAAAAGCCGCATGGCCTCGTCCTCGGTGAGCCCGCTCATCTGTACCTTTACCTTTTGCCCCTTGCCTGTCATTTTTACGTCTATACCGTAACGCTCGGAAACCCTTAGTACCGGCTCGGGGATAAGAACGTTCTGTCCCGGTTTTTTTACCGGCCTGGGCGCGGGTTTTCCCTGAAGGGTCTTGCGGACGGCTTCTTCGAGTTCCCGCACGGAAAGACCTTTCTGCAGGCAGTACTGAGCCATCTGGGCCTGATCTTCCTCGGTATGGAGCGACAGCAGCGCGCGCGCGTGACCCTCCGAGAGGGAGTTTTTATGCAGCATCTCCTGTATGGAGGCGGGCAACTGGAGCAGCCTCAGTTTGTTCGTTACAGCCACCCGGCTCCAGCCCAGACGTTTGGCGGCCTGTTCCTGGGTGAGCGTGAACTTCTGAATCAGCTCCTGTATGCCGGAAGCGGCTTCGAGGGGTGAAAGGTCCTCCCGCTGAAGGTTCTCGACGAGCGAGAGCTCCATAACCCTGGTGTCGTCGGCCTCTATGACCCTGACGGGCACCTTTTTGAGTTCGGCCATCTTGGCCGCGCGCCACCTGCGCTCGCCCGCTATAATCTCGTAACCATTCTGGACCGTCCGCACCACAATGGGCTGAACTACCCCGTGCTCCCTTATGGAATCGGCAAGGGCCAGAAGGCCCTCGGGGTCAAAGTCCTTGCGCGGCTGCCATGGACTTGGGCGCATTTCTGCGGGAGCCAGTTTCAGGATTTCTCTGGCCTCGGGTTCAGAGGTTGGAGATTCTCCCGCTCCCGGTATCAGGGCGCCCAGCCCCTTGCCTAGAGCTCTTTTATCCCGAGCCATCGTTCCATGACCTCCTTGGCCAGATTCTCGTACGCATGCGATCCAGTGCTTTGAGCGTCGTAATAACAGATGGGTTTTCCGAAGCTCGGAGCCTCCGACAGTTTGACGTTCCTGGGTATGATGGTTTCGAAGAGGGCTTCCCCAAACTGATTTTTCACTTCATCGGCCACCTCGCGGGAAAGGTTGGTCCGGGTGTCGAACATGGTAAGAACGACCCCGTCGAGGCTGAGGTCCTCGTTGAGATAGCGCTGGACCAGCGATACGGTCCTCATAAGCTGGCCTACGCCCTCGAGGGCGTAGTATTCGCACTGTATCGGAACCATGAGGCTGTCCGCGGCGACAAGAGCGTTCACCGTGAGCAGGCCAAGCGATGGAGGACAGTCGATGAAGGCGATATCATACTCCTTGAGGCTATGCATATGTCGCACCAGCCGTGTTTCCCTGCTCATGACTCCGGCCAGTTCAACTTCGGACCCCGCCAGGTCGATGGTGGCCGGGAGCACCGAAACTCCTTCCCAAGGCGACGGAACGATGGCCTGGCCCGGTTCCGCCTCGTCGAGGATAAGATGATACATGTTGTAACCCGATTTCGAGGCGTCTACCCCCAGGCCGCTTGTACTGTTGCCCTGCGGGTCGATGTCTAGCACCAGTACTTTCTGGCCTCTTCTGCCCAGTTCGGCGGCCAGGTTCACGCAACAGGTCGTTTTTCCCACCCCGCCTTTCTGGTTTGCAACGGCAATGGCTTTCAATGAACGTCACCTCCACCAATGTTTTTTCTGCGCCTGCCCCGGACGCCTGGGATATCGCGCCGGACATGCGCCATGTTTTTTCCATCGCACAAGATAGAGATTTTTCCCGCCTGTGCTGTAGGGAAAAAGTTCCGGGGCCTTGAGCCCCAGTTCGCTCCATCTCTCTTCGATTTCCTCTATTTCCCCGAACACGCGAGGGCCCTTGAACGCCACGAGACATCCCTGCGGGGCTACGAGCGGGACCATGTATTCGGCTATGACTCCAGCGTGGCCCACGGCCCTGCATACTGCTACGGAAAACATCTCCCTGTGTTCGGCCGCAAAGGTCTCCGACCTCTGGCACTCGACCGAAACATTCTCGAGGCCGAGTATGGCGGCCATCTCGATAAGTGCGGCGCATTTTCTTGCTATGCTCTCCATGAGGACAACCTTGAGATGCGGCCTGCATATCGCCCACACGATACCGGGGAGCCCTCCTCCCGAGCCGACATCCACGACCCTGCCTATGTCGGGAGCGAACCACAGCGACTTGACGCAGTCGTGGATATGGTCGCCCAGGATGGTCTCGGGGTCCGAGGGGCCGGTCAGCCTTGCTTTTGCGTTGAACGCGGCCAGAAGGTCGGCGTAGGCTTCAAGAACCGCCATATGCCTTTTCAATTCCTCGTCGAAGGACAAGGTGTTTTCCGGGTTGATGTTGTCTCCAGTATCCAAGTTGTTTCATCCTTTTGGCCATCGTTGCTACTGAGGCCGCCATATGGTTTTTCGCCAAAACACTCTACGGCTCATATAATAACGGAAAACATCCAGAATTTTACGGATGCCGACAAAAGGAGGTTTCGCCAATGGACATGGCGTGTTCGCCACATTGCATCGCTCTCAGGTTCGACGACGGCGCCGATCTGCTGCCCTCGCTTAAGGATGCTCTCGCCTGCCGCGACGTTACTTCGGCAGTCGCCCTGTCGGGTATAGGAATGCTGCGGAATTTCGAGATAGGGTGGCACGGCCCGGACGGATACCTGAAGCAGGTTTTCGAGGAACCACATGAGCTTCTTTCTTTTTCAGGAACGGTCAACCGTAAACCTGACGGCGCCGTTTTTATGCATCCGCATGTGTGTCTTTCGGGGGTGGACTACGCCGCCAGGGGAGGGCATCTTTTCCGGGCCGAGGTTCACAACACCTTCGAGCTGGTTCTCTATCTCCCGGATGGCATGGCGTTCCATCGCGCTACGATAAGGGAAGGGGAACCCCCGCGATTCGTTCCCGAAACACGATCTTGAAAATGAAAGCCGGGCGACAGGCAGGGGGCTGCCTCAGAACAGGGCTGTTGCTTCTTTTAGTCCTTGAAGCAGTCCTTTGCTCCCCCGTTTCGGCCCTTTGTATGGACATCCGTCCAGGCGACCGGGTTCCGGCTTCTGTCATACGAGTGTACGACGGCGACACTGTCGAGGTGCTTTTGGCGGACGGCTCGAAAGAGACCGTCCGTCTGGCTGGCGTCGACACCCCCGAAACTCACCATCCCTCGAAACGAGTAGAAGAACTGGGCATCGAGGCCGCCGGTTTCGCCCGGCGACTGCTGGACCAGAGATCCGTCCTGCTGGAATTCGACGCTCAGACCGTGGACCGTTACGGCCGCCTGCTTGCTTATGTGTGGCTTGAGGACCGGTCCGGGAACAGGTTTATGTCGAACCGGACCCTGGTAATGGAAGGATACGCTGTCCCGTACACTTTTCCGCCCAATGTCCGATATGAAAAGACTTTCCGTCTGGCCTTCAGGGAGGCGAAAACAAACAACCGCGGACTCTGGGCGCTGGGAGACGGAAGGCTCTTTACCGCCGAGCAGGTCTGGAACGAACTGCCGTATATTTGCGGCAGTTTCATTACACTGCTGGTCGACATTGAGAAATGCAGCCGTTCCGACAAACGATGGACGCTTTCCGACGACAAGTCACGCGTCTCGGTCATCGTCTACCTGGCTGACGCGCACGCATTCGGCGACATGAACCGATTTCGGGGAAAGAGACTGAAGGTAACGGGAAAAATCGTTTCAGGATATCGCGGCGCTGAATTGGTGCTCTCTGACCCCTGTCAGATACTGGGGATTCTTCCACAGTGAATACACTACTGTGGGCAATATGTGAAGGTTATCCACTTTCTTATCCACATATCCACATGGTTTGCGTCCACATCTGAGCCAAATCCGCACGTTTCACACAAAGCAACCACACGACTCCCGCCCTTTGCTACAATAAATACATGGCGTACGGCTTTGAAAAAACAGGTACAAATACCGATGGCCGGATTCGCCAATGGGTAAAGAATCCCATGGGACATTATTGTATTGTGGACGGGAGTGAGTTATATGAAGCGGTTTGGAAAACTCGCCGTTGTAGTTCTCATAATTGCAGCTCTTGCGGTGGGGGCTGCGGCGCTACTGGTTTCGAGAACCGACATCGGTTCCGACATCGTTTTAAGCCAGGCAAAGAAGATAGTGCTCGATACAACGGGAGCGACGCTCGAAATAGAAACACTTTCTGGCAACCCGGTGGGCGGATTCACGGCCTCCGGGGTAACCCTGTCCATGGACGGAAACGTTCTGGCCAGCGCCCAGCAGGCCACGGTAAAACTGAAGCTGATGTCGCTGCTTTCGGGGAATCCCGGCCTCAAGAGCATATCTTTCGGCGGCGCCGAGATTGACTGGGAACGCCTGAGCCCCCTTTTCCCCGAGGGCGGTGAAAAGGAAGAGTTCAGTCTTCCGCTGGATCAGTTTGAACTGGTCCGAAGCGTACTCAGGACCCCGGCGGGGATTTTCCGGGTGGAGGAGGGCACTCTCTCCGCTTCAGACGGCTGGTTCGTAGTAAAGGGCGACCTGCTGTTCAGGGAAATGCACGCAAAGGGTTCGGCCACCTTCTCCAGAGACAAAGGCGCTCTCGTCATCGAGAATCTGGACGTAAGGATAGCGGGCGGCCGCATCCGCCTCAAGGGCGACATCAAGCCGCAGCTTGACGTTACGGGCGAGATATCGGATATAGACATCGCCACGCTGACCGCACTCTGGCCAGAGCTTGAAAAGCAGGGTATTGAAGGCGCTCTTTCCACCTCGATCACCGCCGGGGGCGACTGGAAATCACCCAGGATATCCGGAGATTTCAGACTTTCAAAGGGCAGACTCTACGGTATAGAAATATCGCAGGCCGCTTCGCCCTGGACATTCGAAGGGCGCAGTATCTCGATGCCGGAACTTACAGCCCAGGCAAACGGAACCCCCCTGACGGGCGCTATCACCATTTCGGCAAGCTCGCTCCCGGCCCGAACATCACTTTCGCTTTCAGCCAGAAACGTTGACCTGGCCGCATGGCGTTCCAGCTTCCCCTGGCTTTCGCTGGCGGAGGGATCACTGGACTCTCTGACTCTGAAACTTGAGGGCTCCGGACAGAAACTCTCCGGCCCGGTCCGGATATCGTCCAGCAGGTTGATGATAGCAAAACAGCCCCTTTCGGCCCTTTCGGGCACATTCAACCTCAAAAACGGAAGCAGCGTGACAATGGCCATGTCGGCCCGGTGGCTGGACTCTCCGGTATCCGGCCAGGGGAACATAACGCTGGGACAGACGCCGACCTTCGATTTCACCCTGTCGGGCGAGGGTTTCGACCTCAAAAAGGCAAGCGAGATAATCCCCGTCGGCAAGGTGGGACTGGAGGGAGACGGTGCGGGCACCGTAAGGATATTCGGCAAGGGGCAGTCCGTGCAGTCGGAAGGAAAGATATGGTCTCAGAAGATACGGGCGGTAGGGGAACTGGTTACGAAACCGGCCGTTTCCTTCGCCTATAAAAAGGGGACACTTACGATACGTTCGCTTGAGGCCGACTGGAGAGGAACATCCATCAAAGGTTCCGGAACGATAGACCGTCTCCAGACCGATACCCCGCGAATAAACCTTTCCGGAACAACGGGCCAGACAAAGGCTTCGGCTCTTGCCGGATTCGTTCCCGCCATGGCCGAATACGGTCTGACGGGTTCGTTCGCCGCGGACTGGTCGATCAGGGGCCCCGCTTCCGGTCCCACGCTGGGGCTCAACATCAAATCATCGAAACTCGCTGCAAAGGAACTTACATTCACGGACCTCGGCGCCTCTACCAGCATCAAACTGCCCCCGACCGGAGCTGAGGCGGAAATGAAGCTTAACCTTAAAGCCGGTTCGGCCAGATGGAACGACTACGCTCTTTCGAGCCTGGAGACGGATATTTCGCTTTCCCGGGGGCTGTTGACGATAACAAAGGCTTCCGCAAAGATATGGAACGGCGCCGTGTCCGTAAAGGGTACGGTGAAACTGCCCTCTACACCAAAAGAGAAACCCTCGGTCGATTTGTCCGGAAATGTCAGTGGTGTCGACATGGCGGGACTTTCCGTAAAGGCGCCGTTCCAGATGGCCGGAAAAACCGACTTCGCCTTTACGGCAAAGGGACACCTGCCCAACCCGGCTATCACCTTCTCGGCAACCTCACCGGAACTGGTTATCGCGGGCCTGTCGCTGAAAAACATTTCGGCTTCTGGATCGGGAGCCCCTTCGAAAATAGTGATAGAAACACTGAAAGCCAGCGCGGGCAAGGGTTCGTTGACGGCCAAAGGGTCCTTTGGGGCAGAGAAGGGCAAACCCTGGGCCGACTTTTCCCTTGACGGCTCCGAGCTCGACCTTTCCTACCTTACAAAAGGCGTAAAGGGCGCACGTAGCGCCGGGCTGGGCGGCATCTTCGACGCATCGGTCGCCGGCGGTTTCCGCAACGGCAAGTGGAATGGAAGCGGGGAGATATTCGCTTCCAGGCTGTCGGCCTGGGGGCTCTCCGTCACCGATTTCTACGCACCGGTCATCTTCGCCGGTTCATCCATCAGGGCAGAGAAGGGCAACGGAAAATTTTACGGAGGGACACTGACGGCCGACGCGTCGATCGAGATCCCCTCCGGCAAGTGGAAAGTGAAGTCCACGCTGGCGGGGGTGAACGTGGACCCGGTAGTCAAAAACGCGCTGGATTTAAAGGGCTCGATAACGGGTACAGCCGACATGAACCTGGAGCTTTTCAGCACAATAGGCAAACCGATGCTTCTGAAGGGCCATGGAGACCTGGTGGCCATCGACGGCGCCGTAAGCGGTTTCAAGATCATAAAGGCTGTGGCCGCCATCCATAAAATGGACTCGCTGCGGTACAAGATGATAGACGCCGCCTTCAACATCGACGGCCGCATCATAACACTGCTCCCGGGCAGCCGCGCTACAGCCTATCCCGACGACCCGCTGTACAGACATTTCGGGGCGGACGGTTCCATGGGGCCCGGCGACAAGATAAACCTGTTCTGTAACGGATATGTCAACGTTCAGGCGCTGAACGCTCTTTTCGGAGCGGTACAGGGAATGCTGGGGTCGGGTTCCGCCAATCCACAGATGCTGCTTGAAGGACTGATAGGAGGATTTGTGGGCGGTATGTCGAACCAGGATTTCAGAGACATCAGCTTCAGGCTCAGGGGTTCATGGGATAAACCCTCGATATCGGATGTAAAGATATCCTCGCCCCAGAACACCGGTACCACGCCCCAGGCGACCACGGACCCGGGACAGACCCAGCAGGACAACCAGAACAAGGTGAAAATATCAGTACCGACCGGGGAGGGTGCGACGGGCTCCGGAGACAATCTTGAGGACCAACTCAAACAGCAGATACTGGAACAGGTCATAAAACAGGCGATACCCGACAATAACTGAAGCACCAACAAAGGCCTCCATGTTTCACGTGAAACATGGAGGCCTTTGTTGTTATCTACACATCCAGCAGTATCTTTTCGAGCACAGCGTGGTCTATGTTCCCGCCTGATATAACAACGCCCGTCGTTTTGTTACCGGGTTGAATTTTTTCCGAAAGAAGAGCGGCCACACCGACCGCGCCTGCACCCTCCACTATCTGGTGATGCTCCCTGTGAAGAAAGGCGATGGCTCCCGCAATGTCTTTTTCCTCTACGGCGACAAACCCCGATATCCTTTTCCTTGCAAGGTCAAGAAGGCTCTGCGGGATCCACCCCGTGAGTCCGTCGGCAAGCGAGTCGTCGTACTCGACCTCCACCACACGACCTCCGGGCCATGACACCACATAGGGTTGAGAGGCCACCGACTGCACTCCCCATATCTCGATATCAGGCCGGAGCGCCTTTGCTGCAATGGCGACACCGTTGATAAGACCGCCGCCGCCCGCAGGGACAACCAGAAGGTCCAGTTCGGGCTCATCCATAAGCATTTCCAGCCCAAGCGTTCCGGCGCCGCTGACTATGTAATGATCCTCAAAGGACGAAACATAGGTCATTCCCTGTTCTTTTTCGAGTCTGTGGGCCTCGTTTTCTGCGTCATCGTAAAAATGCCCCGCTACATGGAGGGTGACATTGTCACCGCCAAGCCTGCGGATTGCGTCTCTCTTGGTCCGGGGGCACACTCCGGGGACACAAATCGACGCTCTGACCCCGAGAATAGTGGAAGCCATGGCTATGCCCTGGGCGTGGTTGCCGCTGGAGGCGGTGACAACACCTCGCTGTTTTTCGTCGACCCCAAGGCTGAACATCTTGTTAAGGGCGCCTCGCACCTTGAATGACCCGCATATCTGCTGGTTTTCCCATTTCAGGTACACACTGGAGCCGGCGGCTTCGCTGAGTGGGTCCGATCGCTCAATGGGTGTTTTTCGGACTCGGCCCGATAGAAACCTGCGGGCCTCCAACACATCGGTGATACGGGGATCAATCGTCATAAACAGCCCTCCTGTTCGTTTCGTCACCAGTATAACCGAACCCCTGGGTTACAATATGGCCCGAAAGGGGGGAGAACCCTATGATATTTGTCCTTGGCGGCGCCAGGAGCGGAAAAAGCGGTTTCGCCATGCGCCTTGCAGACCAGATATCCGAAGCCCCTCCGACATATCTGGCGACGGGGGAGGCCGGGGACCCTGAAATGGTCCACCGCATAGAAAAACACAAAGCGGAACGGCCGGACCGATGGACGACATGGGAGGGAGAGCCCCGGCGTCTGCCCGGATTTCTTGCGGGCAGAAAAGGGGTATTTCTTCTCGACTGCCTGACTTTCTGGCTGTCCAGGCTGATGTTTTCTTCACCGGAAGCCGAATCCACAGACGAAGCTGAATGGGAAACGAAAGAAGCATTACTGATGTCTCTTTGCGAGCAACTGGCTGATTCCGAACATCGGGACGCGGTTCTCGTAGCGGTTTCCAACGAGGTGGGTACGGGGCTGGTTCCCCCGACCCTTATGGGCAGGCGATTCCGGGATCTCCAGGGAAGAGCCAACCAGCTTATGGCGTCGCGTGCGGACGCCGTGGCTTTTATGGTAGCAGGCATACCCACATGGATAAAGGGAAAGCCTCCGGAGAAAATGTTTTGAAGTTCTTTGTTGCGGAAACAGTCAGACGTTTCGCCCGAATATGGAACCTGCTGTCAAGAATACCCCTGCCGGGGCTGAAGGCCAAAGACCTCCCGGAACCGGCAGACCTGGTTCTGGCGCCCATCGCGGGAGCACTTGTAGCACTGCCGGCGACGCTTCTGGCCGTGACAGCCGCGCTTTTTACAGACTGCTCAATAGCTGCCTGGCTGGCCCTTGTACTTTACATCGTTTCCGGGTGGTCCCTGCATCTGGACGGGCTGGCCGACATGGCCGATGCCCTGGGAAGCGGCGCAAGAGGAGAGCAGGCCCTGGTGATCATGAAAGACAGCAGAGCCGGGACGTTCGGCGTGATAGCTCTTGTGGCGTCTCTTGTCCTCTGGGGCCTTCTGACGGGAAATCTTCTGGAAAGAGGTCTTTTTGTGGCTATACCTCTTTCCGCGGGCTCGGCCCGTGCAGGGCTCTGCATCACGGCCCGGATGGGTTCTTCTCCCTTTTCCGGCGGAACAGGGAAACCGCTGGTGGAGGGTTTCGGCAACGGCCTGTTCCTGGCGTCCGTAGCGGCAACTGGCCTGCTGATGCCTCTGGCCCCAAAGGTCTGGTTCCTGTGCCTGGCCGGTGGTCTTGTGGGCGGAGGGCTGGTCGAAATTGTTTCACGTGAAACACCGGGGGGTGTAACGGGAGACGTTCTGGGTGCGTCAGCGGTCGCGGGGGAGTTGCTTGCTCTGCTTGCGGTCGTGTTGTTTGCGTGACATATACCCTTTGCTGCGTGTTACAATTCTGTATGCTCCATGGAACACTCGATGATATGTATAAAATGGAGGTAAAAACCAATGAAAAGAACGCGCATTGCCGTTGCTGCTGTTGTGGTGACTCTTCTTATGGTTTCGGCTGGGTGGGCGGCCACGTCTCTGAACAACGCCAACGCTATCCAGCTCTACATGTATCGAAGCCAGGTGCAAAGCCTTGTGGGCTACCCCGATTCAGTGGACTATAATGCAAACTACCGCAGGAATCTGGAGTTCTACTCCACACCGGATGGACTGGACGTCTATCAGATATTCACCGGTTATCTCTCGAACGGCCAGCTGGGAGTATACGGCAACAAATACAGACCCGGGAGAACATCCGCCCAGGCGCTTGCCAACCAGCTTCAGATGAAGGGTCTGACGCTTATCCAGACCAATTACAACTCATGGCTTTTTCAGGGCAACGACCCCAGGACGGGCCGCATGATGTACGCCATTGTCGAGATGCAGGGGACGTCGCCCGTGGTAACACTTCTTACCCGCGAGGTCTACCAGGGTATCATGTAGCTGATCGCATCAGGGTCCTGAGGCCCTCGAGGCACCTGTCGATATCCTCTTCGGTATTGAAACTTCCGACACTGATCCGGAGGGCCCCCTGCGGGAAAGAGCCGAGCGTACGGTGGGCCCCCGGAGCACAATGAAGACCGGGCCTGGTTTCGACGCCCCAATCCGAGGCCAGATGGAACGAAAGCGTCCCGTTGTCTCCGCCCGGGGGGTTGACGGGGAAAACGGCAAGTCTGTCGTCCATGGTCGTTTTGCCGTAAAGCTCAAGCTCCCTGATCGACAGCAACCCTTCCAACAGTTTTTCCCCAAGAACTCTTTCCTTTCCAGCTACTTGATCCAGCCCCGTGTTCTCCAGCCACTGAAGCGCCGCCAGAAGCCCGGCTATTCCGGGCAGGTTCGGTGTGCCGGCCTCGAATTTATCGGGAAGCGAGGACGGCTGGCGTTCCAGGTGCGAAAAACTCCCGGTACCGCCCTCAACGAAAGGCGGGACTTTTTCGGCGAATTCAGGTTTCCATACAATGCCGCCTATCCCCTGGGGTCCCAGTAGGCCCTTGTGTCCCGTGAAACAGAAAGCAGCAATGTCCATTTCTGAAATTGAAACAGGGATAACACCGGCGGTCTGGGCCGCGTCGACAACCAGCGGAACGTTCGCCTGTCGGCAGATTTCGGCTATTTGGGCAAGAGGCTGAATGGACCCGCATACGTTGCTCGCGTGACTTAAAACGACAAGTTTTGTCGTTTTGCATGAAAGCGTATCGGCCAGAAGGGCTGGAGAAAGGATTCCGTCGGTTTGCGTGCTCAAAACCGTGACAAGTGTTCCGGAATCTTCAAGCCTCCTCAGGGGTCTCATTACCGCATTGTGCTCCATACTGGTAGTGACTACATGGTCTCCGGGACCGAGAAACCCCTTGAGCACCATGTTCAGCGACTCCGTGATGTTTGAGGTAAAGGTAACGTATCTGGGGTCCGCGTTTGAAAAACCCCCAAAGAACCGTGCGACGACCTGTCGGGCCGTTGTCACCATATCAAGGGTTCCCATATCCCTGGCGGCTGCGCTGCCCCTGGCTAGATTGGCCCCTCCCGAAATCAGAAACTCGCTCATGGCGCTGGAAACGGCTTCGGGCTTGGGCCATGATGTCGCGGCGTTGTTGAGGTATATCTTCATGAATGAAAAACTCCCTTTCCTGCATGGATCAGTGCTGGCCTGGTTGCATTTCAAAGATGATAACACGAATCGATAGCGCAAATCTTTTTCTGTATCACTCTGTGTTATATAATCATAAAGGGTAGAGGGGTATGTTTTTCTCTTTTGAGTCCTGCCTTAATATAGAAAGGGGGTTTTATGAGGATGAACTCAAAAAAACTTCGTTTACTTTCACAATTCGGCTTTCTTGCTTTTCTGACATGGTCGGGGTTCAGGCACCAGTTACTGGGGGGCGGCCCCGATGGGGCCCCGGCCGTCGACGCCCTTTGCCCGTTCGGAGGCGTGGAGGCGCTGTACAGTCTGCTGACTTCGGGTGTCTGGCTTCGCCGACTTGCACCAAGCGCAATGGTCCTGCTCGTGGTGGTTCTTGTGCTTACGCTGATACTGGGAAGGGTGTTCTGCGGATGGATATGTCCGCTTGGAACCATAGGAGAATGGACGTCGCGGCTGGGTGCACGACTGGGTTTTCGCAAAAGGGAACTTCCCCTCGCCATAGACAGGCCGTTGCGATACCTGAAATACGTGATTCTCGCAGCCATTGTTCTATTGACATGGAAGATGGGTACTCTGGTATGGAGAGACATGGATCCGTGGGTGGCGTGGATGCACCTTTCGGCGGGCTGGCCTGAAATGGTGGAAAAACCGTTGTCCTACGCGGCCCTGTTCCTGCTGGTCATAGGCGGTTCCCTTTTCGTGGAGCGTTTCTGGTGCAGGTATCTCTGCCCTCTGGGAGCTCTTCTGGGACCCATACAGAAAATTTCCCTTTTCAGGGTGCATCGTAACAGCGATACGTGCGTTAACTGCCATCGCTGCAGTGGAGAGTGCCCCGTGCGCCTGGACCCGGAAAGCTTGAAATCGGTTGCCAGCGCCGAATGCATCGCCTGCGGGCGCTGCGTCGAAGCATGTCCTGTAGAAAACACCCTGTTTTTCGGCTTCGCCCGGCGAAAGATCAGTGTGTGGGTACTGGGTATTCTGACACTGGCGATATTTTTTGGCGGATACGGCGTCGCCAGGATCACCGGGCTGTGGACAACCTACGCGCCTCCATCCCGGACAGAAACATCTTTCGAGGCAACTGAATCGATCTACGGCTGGATGACCCTGAATCAGATGGCCGAAACGCTGGGTGTTACGGTGGAAAGCGTATTGCAAATGGGAGAACTGGACCCCGCCCTGCCTCTTGATATGCCGGTAAAGGAAATTGAAGGGGTGGATGACGAAGAACTGCGGGAAAAACTTGCGGAATCGCTGGAAACAGCGGAAAACCCTGCGCCAGCCGTTAAAGACCCGCCTACTCCCCAGGAAATAAGGGGTTCCATGACAATGGAGGAAATCGCCGGCGTGTACGGGCTTGACGGAAAACAGGTTTTTCTGGAGGCTGGCTGGCCGGAGGACTCCGATCAGACCGCTTCCCTTAAAGAACTTGCGGAACCGCTTGGCATGGAGGTCAGCACCATAAGAGATGCAGTGGAAAAAATGCTTGAGCAAAAACCCTGAATCAGGTCCAGTTTTTGCGTAGATGACCTTTGATTTTTATTGACCTTTTTGAAGTTCCACCAATATCCTTGCAATATCCCTGCCGGCGTACGGACGGGCACAGCGGCTTGCCGAGACGGCAAGCCGCTTTTTTTCTCTTTCGCTGTTCAGTATCTCCCCGGCTTTGGCGGCGGCCTGGCGATATTCAAAGAGGACCCTCGCCGCCCCCCTGTCCAGGAGAAAGTCACTGTTCCTCTGTTCCTGACCGGGAATGGGGTCGGGAAGAACCATGGGTATTTCCATACAGAGAGCCTCCGAAGAGGAAAGGCCGCCCGG
>CAZBLL010000004.1:0-18866 GCA_964492625.1 uncultured Synergistaceae bacterium | reverse complement strand
GGGAGAACTTGATTTTCTTTGCCCCTTAGTTAAGAGCAGGGTTCTCGCCGTTACGGGAAGCAATGGGAAAACCACGACCGTTACGCTTGCAGGGCATCTTCTTGAACGATCAGGAGTAAAGAGCGCTGTGGCGGGAAATGTAGGCAAACCGCTTGCCGACCATTTTCCCTGCGATATCGATGTGCTTGTAGTCGAGCTGAGCAGTTTTCAACTTTTCTGGGCGCACTTGTTTCCGGTCAACTCTGCGGTCATCACCAATATCGCTCCTGATCATCTGGACTGGCACGGCTCTTTCGAAGAGTATGTCCTCGCCAAGCGGAAACTGGTCGATCTTCTTGTACCCGGAGGCTCTCTGGTTTTCCAGGCGCGGGATCGGAAAATTCTTGAGCCTTTCCCGGAAAACGCGAAGCTTACGGGACTTCGCTGGGGTGAATTTGTCGATACGCATCAGAATGAAATAGTGCTTGCGGGGGACAGGGCGATCATTGCCAAAGAAGGGATAGCAGGGGATCTTTTCTCATTCAGCGATTCCCCGCTTCTTGGGAACCACAACAGGGAAAATGTCGCCATGGCTCTGGCGGCGCTCCAGTCTCTGGGATACCCCTTTTCGAACCCGCGCGAATACCTTGAGACGTTTCAGGCGCCAGCTCACAGATGTCAATTCGCCGGGGAATGCAACGGAGTAATGTTCGTTGATGATTCCAAGGGGACCAATGTGGCGGCTTCGGTGGCCGCTCTTGAATCACTGGAAGGGGAAAAGATCATTATTCTGGGAGGACAGGGAAAGGGAGAGGATTATCTTGAACTTGCCCGGGCGGTAAAACGAAAGGCACGGGGAGCAGTGCTCCTGGGAGCTGAAAAGGACAAAATAGGTAAGGCTTTGATTGAGCAGGGTTTTTCGTCGTTCGAGAAAACCGGAACCATGGAAGAAGCCGTAAAGGCAGCCTGTCGTATGGCGCGTCCAAACGATATGGTGCTGCTTTCTCCGGCCTGTACCAGTTGGGATATGTACCCGAATTACGGCGAAAGAGGTTTTCATTTCCAGCGGATCGTACGATCCATGATTGAGAGAAGCGATGAATAATCGGACTGAACAATCGGGCGCGGGGGACCCCGCCGGTTTCTTTTCGTGTTATGTCGCGCCTCTGTGGGTAATACCTCTTTTACTGTGCGCTCT
This sequence comes from uncultured Synergistaceae bacterium, assembly GCA_964492625.1. Classification (GTDB taxonomy): domain Bacteria; phylum Synergistota; class Synergistia; order Synergistales; family Thermovirgaceae; genus CAZBLL01. The sequence continues at coordinate 17,689 of CAZBLL010000004.1, read as the reverse complement.
TGGGCTGCTTATGATCACTTCGGTTTCTTCACAGACCGAACTGGGGGAAGAAGCCGGGCGGCTGTTTTTTACTTTGAGACAATTACAGTGGGTAGGCCTGGGTTTGGCGGGCATGTTCGTGTTCAGCCATATGCCTGTTGCTTTTCTGGCCAGATCCAGCGGAGTTCTGTGGTTTGGCTCTGTTGTTTTCATGGCTTTGACCGTTCTGCCGGGGCTGGGCCTGCACGGTGGGGGGGCCGCCCGGTGGATAAGATTCGGCGGAGTTTCCCTGCAGCCCTCTGAAATGCTGTTTTTTTTCTTTGCCGTTCACCTGAGCCGTAAATTGAGGGGCGATCGTGCAATAACACCCAGACACGCCTTCGGAAGAACAATGCTGCTTGCCGGGTTTTCATTATGGCCGTTTTTACTGCAACCCGATTACGGGGGCGCCATGGTGCTTTTTCTCCTTTCGATGGGTATCTATGTTCAGGTTTACGGGTGGAAATGGCCTCTCAGCGCCGGCGCGGCGATCATGGGGTTCTTTTTTCTGCCGGTCCTGTTTTTGAGAGGATACAGAATCGACAGGATAAAAGCTTTTGTGGACCCATGGAGCGATCCTACAGGACGGGGGTTTCAGACCATCCAGGGGCTGATTTCCTTTGCTAACGGCAAACTGCTTGGCGTGGGCGTTGGAAAGGGATTACAAAAGATGCATTATCTTCCGGCGGCGCATACCGATTTTATCCTTGCGGCTCTGGGCGAGGAAACAGGGCTTCTTGGAACAGGAACAGTGCTTGTGCTGTTTTCGATGTGGTTTTCCCTGCTTTTTTTCTGGTACGCTCGCATGAACGACCCATTCCTGTGCACTTTGCTGTGGGCCGTGGCCGTTTCTACAGCGCTTCCCATGCTTGTAAACATGGGCGGGATATTGAGGATAATTCCGCTGACCGGGATTCCGCTGCCATTCATAAGCTACGGGGGCAGTTCCATGCTTTTCATGTGGTGCCGTGTGGGTTTGGCGCTGCGGCTGGTAAGGGGGGACGCGGCGTGAGAAGTCGGTGGAACGTTTCTCCCGAAAGGATTGTACTTGTCGCAGGAGGAACAGGCGGTCATATTGTGCCGGCTCTTGCCTTCGGGACCAGAATGGCTGCGTATGACAGCCGGATCAATCTGAAATATGTTTCCGGCGGCAGAAATCTGGAATCGGAGATATATTCGAGTAATGGAATTGAACCGCAGGTGCTTCCGTTGATGGGGTCGCCCGCATGGGGAAATTTTGTTACCAGGATATCCAGGACCTGGAGCGTACTGGTTTCATTCTTTATAATGCTCAGGCTTCTTGCTCGATGGAAACCCGAAGCCTGTGTTCTTTTTGGAGGATATGTCTCTTTTCCGGCTCTTGTGGCATGCCTCATACTGTCGGTCCCGGTGCTGGTCCATGAACAGAACGCAAAGGCGGGAAAGATTACAAGGATTGCATCATTTTTCCGGACGCCTGTCTGTTCAGGTTGGAAAACTTGTGAACCTCTGAAAAAGAAATGTTTCGAGCACACAGGCGTCCCAGTCCGAATTTTCGGAAATTTGCTCCCTGAAGAAGCATGGATTAAACTTGAATACGGTGTAGAGTGTCCCAGGTCTCCAAGGGTACTTATATTGGGAGGCTCACTGGCTTCGGACAGGCTGGCGAGCCTTGTCAGGGAAGTTTCCCGGATAGACAAATTCAGGACATGGACCTTTCTTTTTCCAGGCGCTTCAGATATCTGGAAACCGGAGGGCGAAAACTGCTGGCTGGGCCCCCGCATGTGGGAAATGGATGCGCTGTTTTCCCTGGCGGATATTGTAATAACAAGATGCGGAGCTTCAACGCTCGCAGAAATAGAAAGCCTCGGCATACCAGCTATACTGGTTCCCTGGCCGGATGCCGCCGATGACCACCAGATCGCCAATGCAAGGGCTTTTGCCGAGATAAACGGGGCGCCCATTGTAAATGAAAAGGAAATATCCGGCGAACTCCTTGGAGAAACCCTGTTGGCGGTATACTATTCTGGAAAGAATGAACAAACCCTAAGCTGCACAGGGAAGAACTCCGCCGATAAAGCGGTCATGAAGCTATGGAACGCCATTCGTCATATCACTGAAGGGAGAGATCGCAATTGAATGATTCGGGAATCCGCTTCGACCAGATGAAAAGCGTTCACTTGATGGGGATTGGCGGAGCGGGTATGAGCGGCCTTGCGTTGCTGCTCAAACAATCGGGACTGAACGTAACAGGCTGCGATGTGTCTCGCACCTATTATATAAAAAAGATTTCCGATATGGGCATACAGTTTTCACTGGGTCATTCTCATGAGCATCTTGAGGAATATTCCCCCGACGCACTGATCTACAGCAGCGCCATTCCCGCCGATAACAGGGAGCTGCTCGAGGCCGAAAGGAGAGGGCTCCCGGTTTTTAAAAGAGCGGAAGTCCTTAGCTGGCTGTTTAACCAGAGGATAGGCGTTGGGGTGGCGGGGACGCACGGAAAAACTACAACCGCATCCATGACAGGTCTTATCTTTGAGGAAGCCGGGCTCAACCCTACTGTCGCCATTGGCGGGGAACTGTGCGATATAGGAGGTAACGCAAAACTGGGCGGTGGTCCTCACATGATAGCCGAACTGGACGAAAGTGACGGTTCGTTCGAGTTGTTCCGGTCGAACCTGGCTGTCATTACCAACGCTGACTGGGATCACGTTGACTACTATCCGAACTTTTCCTCTGTACTTGACGCCTATTCACGTTTCCTGGCCAACCGCACCCGAGACGGTATTGCGATAGTGTGCGGCGAGGACAAGGGTTCGGGCCTTTTACTGGAGGGACGTATCGAGGAACCCGTCCTGACCTATGGATGGGGATATTCCTGGGATTGGGGAGCGGCGAACGTAACGCACAACCAGGGAGGCGGCGTTTCATATACTGTCCTCCGAAAGGGAGAACCCGCCGGAGAAATCAGGCTCCAGGTTTCGGGAGACCACAACGTTCTCAATTCGCTGGCCGCTTGCGCCGTTGCCGATATTTCCGGTATTGGACTGGATGTGGCGGCAAAAGCGCTCAAGACGTTCAGTGGAGCCAAAAGAAGACTTCAGTGGACAGGCGGGGTGCGAAACAGGGATATCGATGTTTTCGACGATTATGGCCATCATCCCCGGGAAGTGTCCGCTACGCTTACAACTCTTAAAACGATGTTTCCCGAGAGAAGGATACTCACCGTTTTCCAGCCTCACCGGTTTACGAGAACCGCCGCCATGTACAGGGAGTTCGCAGATGTGCTTACCATGTCGGACGAAATATTCCTTCTCCCCATATTTGCAGCGGACGAAATCCCCATTGACGGTGTTACATCGACACTCATAGGCGACCTTGTGGTACAGAAGGGGCATCGCAGTTTCTCTCTATGCAACAACATGGATGAAGTGGTTTCTCTTGTATGCAGCCAGGCGAAGTCAGGAGATGTAATTACGACTATCGGCGCCGGGGATGTTTTTACTGTAGGCGAAAAAATACTTGAACATATGAAGGGTGTAACCGCTCCAAGCGATGCCATGGCGATCGAAATTTGAACGGCTTTTTCCGAATAGAGTTGTGGTGGACGCCCCCCTGAAAACCAGGACATCCTATAAAACAGGGGGTAATGCCGAAGCCCTGGTTTTTCCGGGGACTCCTGGAGAAGTTGCCGCTATACAGGATTTTGCTTACCAAAACGCTTTACAGTGCTGTGTCCTGGGCGGAGGAACCAATGTTCTGGTACACGACAGCGGGTTAAGGGGAATAGTTATTGCTACGGACATGCTCAACCGCTGTGAATTTAAGGAAAACCTGGAAACCATAACTGTTTCGGCACAGGCAGGTGTTCCGTTGAAGAATCTTTTGGCGCTTTCATTCAGAAAGGGCTGGACGGGGCTGGAGCCTGTAGCCGGGATACCCGGAACTGTAGGCGGCGCCCTGCTGGGCAACGCCGGCGGAAGATTCGGAAGCATGGGCGACATCGTAGCCGATGTGACTGTGGTCGAGGGAAAGAGCGCACCAATAGTGCTGAAGCACAGTGAGGCCGGTTTTGCCTACAGAAAAACACTGCTGGCCAGGCCGGGCCGAGTTGTTACAGCTTGTACATTGAGCCTGGCAAGAAGCCTCCCTGAAAGGGTAGCCATAGGAATACGGAGGTCCATGAGCCTGAGGAAGGGACAGCCCGCCGGAAAGGTCACGGCGGGATGTGTTTTCAAGAACCCGGCATCAGGCGCAGCGGGAGAGATGCTGGATCGTGCGGGATGCAAGGACATGACTTTGGGCGGCGCCCGGGTTTCGGCCTCTCATGCCAATTTTATTGAGAATACGCACGGGGCCTCTTCGATGGATATTTTTTTACTGGCCCTGGAGTGCCGCAAGAGGGTATTTGAGCTAACTGGAGAACACCTGGAATTCGAGATACAGTTTCTGGGCGAGCCATGGAGATCCGATGAAAAGGCGGCCGTATAGATTCCAGGCCGTTTTATTGGTGTTGGCTCTTGTTACAGGTTCCCTGTTCGCGCTGGAGCGAAGCCTTCAGGTCATGCGCGTAAGGGACATCAGGATCGATTCACTGGCTCTTGTACCCGATTCGGTGATCCTGAACGCCATGGATGATCGGGAAAAGAGGTTCTGGCCGCTTTTCTGGATGCACCGGGAGGCGCTGATAGAGTCAATAACAGCCGACCTGCCTGTAGAGGTTCGAGCGGGTATGGTCGAACCTGGATCTTTTTCCTTCAAGGTCACGCCTCTTCAGCCGTGGATACTGGTTTTCTGGAACGGCAGCGAGTGGTTTCTCTCGAGATCAGGCCGTTTCTGGTCGGTTCACCACGATAAAAACCACATTATCTCCCAGCAGACCGTTCAGGAAGGTCCTGTAGTGGTCTGGAAGGAGAGGGACCCGGTTTCCATTCTGGAGCCGGGCAAAGCCGCTGAAAGCGTTTTTCAGGCTTCGCTGCCGATGGAAACGATAGAAAGATGGAAATCGGGCCTGTTCGCGGAACCATGGTACGGTTTGCTTTCCACAATTACGGTAACCCAGAGGGAAGGCAAAAGGGTCCTTGGTTTTTTACTGAGGATGGATGAAAGAAACATATCTATTGTTTTTCCGGACAATACGCCGCTGTGGCCGCATCTGTTCGAAGCGCTCGAGAAGATATTTCAATCAGTCGAATCATCGGGAAGAGATGTTTTTATCGACGCGACCTACTCCAGCAGGATACTGGTTCGAACGAAGCAGAGGAGGTGATCATGGTGAAGCAATTGTCCCTTTCGCCGGATATCGTTGCAGGTCTTGATATTGGAGGCGCTCAGGTTTCGGTTGTAGTAGCCGAACGCAGTCAGGTGACGGGTGCTTTTGAGATATGCAATATAAGCAGATCCCCGTCCAGAGGTATCCGGCGCGGCGAGATAGTTGACGCAGACGCCCTTGCCGAGTGTATCGTCGATGCGCTTTCTAACGCTGAAACGTTTCTGGGGCTGAAAATTGGCGAAGCCGTGATCGCTTTTTCCGGAGGTTCCGCAAGGTGCATAAAAGGTCAGGGCTCACTTCGTCTTTCGGCTGTTGAAAGAGTGTCCCGACATGTCGAGCCCGGAGATGTTTCTGAAATATTCAGTGATATTTCAGAAAAAATGGACATCCCCAGGGGATACACAATACTTCAGGCTTTACCGGTATATTACGAACTCGACGGACGCAGAGTTCCAGCAAATCCCTTTGAAAAAACAGGAAAAAAACTCACCGTTAACGCGGCGAACCTCCTGGTGCGCGAGGATTCTCTGGAAAACGCGAAACGTTGCGCCACCAAAGCCCGACTGAATGTCGCTGACGTCATACATGGTTCTCTGGCGACGGCTATGGGATCGTTGACCGATCAGGAAATGGAGCGGGGCGCAGTTTCGATCGATATGGGGGCCCAGACCACGGCGATATGCATTTTTTCTGCCGGAAGCCCCGTTTACGCTGCTTCGCATCCAGTAGGTGGAAATCATATTACGAATGACATCAGGAGCGTTTTCGGAGTATCGCTGAAGCAGGCCGATTCCCTTAAACGGGCGGTTTCCCTTGCGGAGGACGCGGAATCCCTGAAGGACCAGCTTGTATTCGATGAAGAGGATATCGATTTCAGTTGCTCTGCTGGCGAGGTTGTTGATGTTATTGCCGCAAGGGTTGAAGAAATATTTGAATATTTTGTCATACCTGCGATCAGCGACGTTTTTGAAAACCACAGTACAAGTGAGATACCTGTCGTTATCGCAGGCGGCGTCGCGGCTTCTGCAGGGATTGAGCCGTTTCTGGAGGGCTTTCTCCAGATGCCCGTGCGGCTCGGTTATCCCCTTGATAGTGATTCCATGCCGCCCGAAAAAAACGACGCAAGTTACAGTCTCTGCTGCGGTATTATGCGGTTTGTTTCCCGCAAGGCCGAAAAACCCTGGCTTTTCTGGGATATACCGGCCGGAGGAGTCTCGGCATCGGCGCGGGGAGCGGTTGGTGAAGAGACCAGGCGCACTCTCGTGAGAGACAGGCCTCAACGAAGAAAAGGCGGTGTATTTCATTCCATAGTGAGTATGCTGCGGAAGGTTTTCAGCGAGCTATTCTAAGACACGCTCTGCCTGGGGGATTATCCAATGTCTGAACTGTTTGCAATCGAAGGGACCCCGAAACAGTTCCATGAAGTCATCAAGGTTATGGGAATAGGCGGCGGCGGCGGCAACGCCCTCAACCACATAGTGAGAAGTGGGGTTCGTGGAGTTGAATTCATCGCTGCAAATACCGATATCGCACACCTCAGCCTTTCGGAGGCAGATCTGAAGATCGTACTGGGCCGGGAGCTGACAAAAGGCCTGGGAGCCGGGGCGGACCCGGAGATAGGTCTGCGCTCGGCCGAAGAGTCCCTGGACGAGATCAGAGAAGTGCTTGACGGAGCCGATATGGTTTTTCTGACGGCGGGAATGGGCGGCGGTACGGGTACTGGGGCCACTCCAGTCATTGCCAAAATGGCGCGGGAAAGCGGCGCTCTGGTAGTGGCTGTGGCAACCAAACCCTTTGCTTTTGAGGGTAAACGTCGAACACTTCAGGCGATCGAAGGAGTCAGGAACCTTCAGGACAAGGTCGACGCCCTGATTATTATTCCCAACAATAAACTGCTGGAAATATCGGACCGGAAAACCACCCTTTCAGACGCCTTCAAAATGGCCGACGACGTGCTCCGCCAGGCCGTTCAGGGGGTAACGGATCTTATACTGCACCCCGGAATGGTCAATGTCGATTTTGCGGACGTGAGAACGATAATGAAGGGCGCAGGCACGGCGATAATGGGCATTGGAGAAGGCGAAGGCGATTCCAGATGCGTAGAGGCGGCAAGAGTAGCCATCAACAGCCCGCTCATGGATGTACCCATAAACGGGGCGCGGGGCGTCCTGTTCAACGTTACGGGGGGTCCCAATGTGGGCATGCTGGAGATACAGGAAGCCGCCAATGTGGTGACGGAAGCAGCAGATTCCGAGGCCACCATCATCTGGGGCCATGTCCTTGACCCCGAAATGGACGAAAAGGTACAGGTCACTGTGATAGCGACAGGGTTCTCCGTGGAGCGGAGGATAAGTGGAATTGCCAGCGACGGCGGATCCGGAAGCCAGGAACCTTACGGCAAGAAGATAAGATCTGTGCCAATGGATCCCGGTGATACTCCCCTGGTGTTCGAGGATAGCTATAACGGGGTGGATGACCCGGAGTCTGAACTGGACATTCCGCCCATAATACGAAACCCGGGAAAACGGGGCGCCGTTGACAATTCATGATTTCCGAATAGTGAGATCCTTGGAGAACAGAAGAAATCGCATCAAACACGAAAGAGACAAAAGGGACTGGAAACGCTTCACCTCCATGGAAGAACTGGTAACAACTGTTCCGGGAGGGGGCGATCCGCCCTGGGCTTTGGTATATCCTGCTTCCTACGAAGTGGGAATGGCCAATATTGGTTTTCACTACGTGGCCCGGATGCTGAAAAATCTCGGCGTAGGTGTGGAGAGGTTTTTTACAGGTCCGGGTCCCTGTGAGAGGTCACTGGAATCGAACCGGAGAGCTGGAGATTTTCCGGTAATAACAGCGTCGATAGCCTTTGAACCGGATATACCTGTTTTGCTTTCCCTTCTTGATAGATGGAACGTACCTGCAGGTTGGAAAGCAAGATGTGATTCTGGCGGCCCTCTACTGGGAGTAGGAGGCGCTCTGACATACATCAATCCGCTTTCTCTATCGGGCGCAGCGGATTTTATCGTTCTGGGCGACGGGGAAAAGGTCCTTGAAACTGTGGTGGCCCCGGCTGTCCGGGACTATTGCCGAAACAATGATCGTACAATGTTCTGGGAAACCCTGGCCGCAGACCCCGCTGTTTTTGTTCCCCCGGTTGAGTTGCCCGAAATCGCGAGACGGGGAAACCTGTCGAAGCGGCGTAATTATCTTGATAACATAGACCAGGCCGGCGGCAAGAGCCTGTGGTTGACGCCGATGACGGCGTTCGGAGAAAGTCTGCTTCTCGAGGTGCAGAGGGGCTGTGTCCGGTGTTGCAAATATTGCACCATACCAGGGTCCTTCGGAAAGCCGCGATTCAGGAGCATGGATTCTATCCGGAAAGATATCGATTCGATGGCAGGGATACAACATGCTTCGGGGTCGCCCCAGGTGGGACTGGTCAGCCCGGAACTGGGTGATTATCCGGAACTCGACACCTTGCTCGCTGCACTAACGCAACGGGGTTTTCCGGTGTCTTTCGCATCACTGCGGGTGGATAATCTGACCCCAATGATGCTGGATACGCTGGCTGGAAGCGGTAAACAGTCTCTTACGATAGCACCCGAGACCGGTACGGATTCACTGAGGTTGTCGTGCGGAAAACCGATTGGCAACGAAACAATACTGGAAAAGCTAAAACTTGCAAGTGAACATGGCCTGAAAAGGGTTAAAATGTATTTTATGATAGGTCTTCCCGGCGAAGACGAAACGGACGTTGTTTCGATCGCCGATCTTGCGGACGAGGCGGCAAGGGTTTCGGGACTCAGGGTTACGGCGTCAGTAAGTATTTTTGTCCCAAAACCCGGCAGCGTCTGGCACGATCGCCGCTTCTGCGGTCTGGCTTCCGCAAAGAACAGAATCCTTCTTTTGCGGAAGGCTTTTGCGGGTAAAAAAACGGTAATGGATCTTAAGACACCAAGCCCGAATGAAGCTCTGGAGGAATATATACTGGCATGGGCCGACTCGGGGTTGATCGACCCCGATACAGAAGTGAAAAAACTTGCTTGTAAAACAATGACCCCGCCGGACAGCGCCAGAGTGGAAGATCAATTGTCATCCCTGGGCTACGCAACAGGATTCTCTCGAGCGAGGTGATAATGATGGGCATCAGAAGGAGCAGAAAATACAAGGAAAAACGCACCATGTTCGCCTTTGGGCACTTGATGTTGCCGCTCGTGGGCATTCTGGCAATAGGATTGCTGGTTCTTGGCGTCAAACTGTTGTTCATGACTCCCAAGGAAGAGATATTGTATCCGGATGCACCAGCAGTGGAACAGGACGTCGGTGTTACGGCGCCTGTTTCCGAACCCTCCAGCCCGAATACCGCAGATAATACTTCCGGCGGCGACCAACAGACAGGAAGCGAAGTCCTGGCTGTTCCGGTTCCCGAGGAGCAATCTGTCAACGATCCGATAACCAGCGCCAGGCCTCCCGCGGCGACTGCCGTGAATGATGAACAGAAGCCAGCGAGCGACCCTGATGTCAAGCCGGCGGCAAAGCCGGAGACGACAAAGACCCAGGCTTCAATGTGTATACAGATTGGCGCCTTCACTGATCGTGACGCGGCTCAGGAAGTTGCGAAACAGGCCCGAGGCAAGGGTTACGAGGCGTTTATGGTGCGCGCCGAAGTTGGAGGAAAAGTATATTACAGGGTCAGAATCCCGGCGGGGAATTCCCGCAAGGAAGCCGAAAAGACTGCATCCTTGCTTGCCGCTGATGGATATCCAACCTTTATAACGAATATCGACTGACATTCGCCGGTCGACGATCTTTTAATGTGTGGTGCTGCTTTTCTATGTCAGGTTATGTAGAGGAAATCATTGAAAGGGAAGAGGCTATCGAAAGGGTCTCGGGCAGTCTGGGTTTTCCGTGGACACTTCAGGCCCGGACAAAAACGCTGGATGAGGCCGCAGGCTGCAGATTGGCGGATGACCATGTCGCCGGAGAGCAGTACCCTTCGTTCTCGAGAAGCCTGAGAGATGGTTACGCCGTCAGGGCCGGGGATGTAAGGGGCGCCTCTGACCAGTCGCCCGTTTTTCTCAGGCTTGCGGGTGAATCGCCCATGGGAGCAATACCCAAAACGGCCCTTTCTTCCGGAGAGGCCGTTTCTATTTTTACCGGCGGAGCTATCCCCGATGGCGCCAACGCGGTGGTGATGCAGGAACATTCTTCGATGGCCGGCGAATTTGTGGAGATCAGGAAATCTGTTCAGAAGGGCGAGAACATCATGCTTGCCGGAGAAGAGATAGAAGCCGGCAAACTCGTTGCGGCAAAGGGAGAAATGATAGACTTCAGATCGTCGGGCGTTCTGGCGACCATGGGCATTACCCGGATGTCCGTGATGACGCCGAGGATAGGTGTATTCAGCACCGGAGACGAGATAGTTTCATCGGCGACAACAGATGTTCCGCCGGGAAAAATACGGGATGTGAACAGTCACACTGTAAGAGCTTTATTGAAAGAATCGGGTTTTGAATCCGTCAGTCTCGGGATACTGCCGGACGACGCAGATATGATGGCCTGCTCTGTTCTCGATTCACTGGAAGATATTGATGTTCTCATGATAACCGGAGGTTCGTCAGTGAGCGTAAGGGACCATACTTCGGATATCCTTTCCTCAATCGGACCGGATGGTCTTCTGGTCCGGGGAATAAACATTTCACCAGGCAAACCCACACTTGTCGGAGGCAACAGGAACCCCGGAAGGCTGGTAATCGGCCTGCCGGGTCACCCCCTTTCGTGTCTGATAGTTATGGTGTCTTTCGTAATGCCGCTTCTTGGTCAATTGCTTTCCGGCAGACAGACGCACTTCTGTTCCAAAGGACGTATGACCGCGGCCAGGGATTTTTTCGGCAGGAGCGGTGTTGAGGAATTTATACCGGCGAGCTTCGATGGAGACGGAGTCTATCCTCTATGGGCGAAATCGGGATATGTGGGGATACTGGGATCAGCGAAATGCCTGGTGCGAATACCCCGCGATCGGGAAACGTTCAGAGCCGGTGAAAGTGCTGAGGTCTGGTTATGGTAAAAGCCGAAAAAACACACGCAGGGCTTTCGGAAATAAGGGAAATAATAGAAAGTTTCTTTGCGTTCCAGGGTTCTGTAGAGAATGTGGGGGCGCGTCTTATCCTTGGGAGGGTTTTGGCCGAGGACATAGTCGCCGTCAAGAATCTACCCCATTATCCTTCTTCGGCAGTTGATGGCTACGGCATAATTTCAGACCAGACCGCCCATGCCGCCACTTCGACTCCGGTATTGATACAGCCTGGAGAGTTTGCATGGGTGAATACAGGGAGACGGCTGGATACGAGATTCGACGCGGTGGTCATGGTAGAAGATACCACATTGCTTCCTTCTGGAGAGATCGTGGTTTCAAAAGCGCTGCCGTCGGGAGAAAACGTAAGGCCTGTAGGAGAGGATATCTCCAGAGGTCAGATCCTTTGCAGAAAGAACGAAACCGTTACCGCATACATGCACTCACTGCTTATAGCAGCAGGGCCGCGGACGGTTCCCGTGCGACCGCATTTGAAGTGTGTCTATATCCCAACGGGCGACGAGATTCAGGATCCCGGGGAATGGCTGGAGGAACTTCACCCACTTGAAGACAGAATGCCGGAAACCAATTCGGCCATGCTTTCCGGGGTGTTTCGTCAATGGAACAAACAACTTGATGTTAAGCCTGTAGTGGCCGATGATCCCGAGGCGCTGGAAGCGGCCGTTGAACAGGCGTCCAAATCCTACGACCTTATTCTGGTGGGCGCCGGAACGGCCAAAGGAGAGAGGGACTTCACCGCAGATGTCCTGTCGCGCCGGGGGAGGGTGCTCTGCCACTGGTTCAGGGTGAAGCCCGGGAGACCGGCTATGATAGCTGAATTCGAAGGCAAACCGGTAGTAGCCATGCCCGGGTTTCCCATGTCGTCGCTTGTTACAGCGTGGAACATTGTGCACCCGCTTCTTGTGTTTCTTGAAACTGGTTCGGCTGCTCCGGATTGGGAAAAAGCTCTTGCCTCAACAAATTACGAAAGCACATCGGCCCTGTTCCATCACTCGTCCCCACAGGGTGTTTCGGAATGGCTGAGAGTCAAGTGCGTCGCCATTGGAAACAGGAAACATTCATGGATAATGCCATCCGGATCGAGCGGTATGCTGTCAATTGCGGAATCAGATGGTTTTGCTCTGTTGCCCGAAGAGCGACTGGAACTGCCGAAAGGCGGGCCGCTCGATGTCTGGATAGTGCAAAATATCGACTGGGAAAAGAGATTTCTTTACCAGGGCTCGAACGACCCCGCCATCGAACGTATCGTCTCCCATGTAAGAGAAAGGGGAGCTGATATGGCCATCAGGTCGGTCGGAAGCATGGGGGGGCTGGCGGCGCTGGCCAGGGGAGAAGGACATATGGCGGCGTGCCATCTGCTTGACCCTGATTCCGGGACCTACAATGACTCCTATATAGAGAGATTTTCCGGCGGACAGGATTGGAAGAGAAAACTGCTCTATTTCCGGGAACAGGGAATCCTTACCGCTCCGGGAAACCCGGGGAATATACATTCTGTAAGGGATATTTCCTTGAATGGATACAAAATAGTAAACAGACAGCCAGGAGCAGGGACCCGCGTGCTTCTTGACCACCTCCTTGAGCTGGAAGGAATAGAATCTCGGGAAATTGCCGGATACGAGGAACAGGCGTTGACACACCTGGACGCGGCCGCCAGAGTGGCTGCCGGTACGGCTGATGCGGCGATAGGCATCAGGGCCGCCGCAGAGGCCTTTGCGCTTTCCTTTACGCCGTTAGTAAGGGAGCCGTTCGAAATAGTATATCCCACGGCATTCGAGGACCATCCCGGCATCAGGGCCTTTATGGAATCTGTCGAGGACCAGGGATGGCGAGGTGTTGTCGAAGATCTTGGAGGTTACTCATGGAAACACTGAAGGATCGTTTTAACCGAACACTCGACTATGTAAGGATCTCGATAACGGACAGATGTAATTTTCGATGCAGATACTGCATGCCGGAAGAAGGTATTTCCTTTATCCCCCACGACCGGATCATGGCGTATGAAGATATAACGTTTCTGGCCGCTGTCCTTGAGAGGATGGGGGTAAGAAAATTGCGGTTTACGGGGGGCGAACCCTTTCTCCGAAAGGGTTTTCCCGATTTTATCGAATCCATCCGGAAGGAACTCCCGGATTTGAAGATCGCTGTTACAACGAACGGATCGCTACTTGAACAAAGTGTCGATTTTCTGAAAAACGCCGGGGTGTCGGGAGTTAATGTCAGTCTGGATACGATAGACCCGGACGATTTCCGTGATATAACGAGAGTGGGGGAACTGGCGCCGGTTATCCGGGGAATCGAAAAAGCATGTGGCTGCAGGTTGCCGGTGAAGATCAACACAGTTCTGATTCGCGGGTTCAACGATCACTCCATTCAGGCCCTTCTGGATTTTGCTCAAAGATGCGGCGCTGTTCTCAGGTTGATCGAATTCATGCCTCTGGACAAATCGGTGTGGAGTGAAAACAGGTTTATTTCGGCTGACACTATAGTAGGTATGCTGCCGGAACCGGATGCATGGGAAACCCTGGACACGTCGACCGATCACAGTTCGGGCCCGGCCAAATATTACAGGAACAGCTCAACAGGACAGAAACTTGGCATCATAGCCCCCGTCACGCACCATTTCTGCGAGACATGCAACAGACTGAGGATCACCGCGACGGGTGAAGTAAGAGCATGCCTTTTCAGCGACAGCGGTGTTGATCTGTTTCAGGCTCTTAAAGACAAAGACGAGTCACGACTCCGGGCAATGCTGGCCAGCGCCGCTGAAAGCAAACCCGAGTGCTGGATGCAGCTTGCTTCCTCCATACGCCCCATGTCAAGGATAGGAGGCTGAACCGTGAGTGATTTTACGCACCTGAACGGAGAGGGAAGCCCTGTGATGGTTGATGTGGGTTCCAAAAACACTACTACACGGCGAGCTGAAGCCAGGGGTGAAGTTCGCCTGGGGCGAGAAGTAACGCAAATGATCCAGGAGCGCAGAAACAGAAAGGGAGATGTTCTCCATATCGCCGAACTGGCGGGCATTATGGCATGCAAGCAGACACCTGCACTGATCCCCCTGTGCCATACCGTAAGGCTGGACAGCGTAGCGGTTGCCTGTGAACTGGACGCCGCTGAACAATGTATCAAAATATCATCCGTTGTAACCGCTCGCGATGTTACAGGTGTTGAAATGGAAGCCCTTACAGGTGTTTCGGTTGCCGCTTTGACAGTATACGATATGTGCAAGGCCATTGATAAATCCATGAGAATAGAAAACATACGACTTGTCGCCAAGAGCGGTGGAGCCTCCGGTGTTTTTAGATCGGAGGATTCCTGATGCCCAGGGGAAACATAATAGCAATGGGTTTTGAGGGGGAAAATGATATATCCGCCGCACTGCTGGAAAATAACGCCTCTGGAGAAACCCTCGTAAACGGCGAACGGTGTAATCTCGCATTCTACACTCCGGGGAATCGGCCCGGGGGCGCCGCCGTCTCGCCGAAATGCTTCCATATCTGTCTAGGCAAGGTTCACGGAGACATAGAACCAGGTTTCTTTGTGTCCACCGGAGACGGGGGAGCGCTGCTTAAAACAGGCTCTGCTGAAAAGCAGCCACATGATCTGGAACTTGTTTCCGAAGGGCTTATCGCCGTTTCCGACACAGCGGAGATACTTTTTCCCATACGGACCGGTGTTCTTACAGTAAGCGACAAGGGGAGCAGGGGGGACCGAAAAGATCTATCGGGCCCGGCTCTCGAGGAAAGCGTCATTTCCATAGGTGCTGACATCTGCTTCAGGAATATGGTTCCGGACGATGAGAACATGATCCGGGACGCTATACTTGGATGGGTTGGCGGAAACGGTCTGGATCTGATTCTTGTCACGGGGGGCACGGGGCTTTCTGAAAGAGATGTAACCCCGGAAGCCGTGCGCAGCCTTGGCGGAAGAGAAGCTCCCGGTTTCGGGGAATACATCAGAAGCTCAACATCGTCTTTTAACCCCAGGGCCATTCTTTCCCGCTCAACGGCGGTGGTTTTTCAGCGATGCCTTGTTATTGCTCTCCCTGGCAGCCCCCGAGGAGCCGTTGAGTGCCTTGAAGCGGTCAAACCTGTTTTACGGCATGCAATTGAAATAGCCTCCGGAAGGGGAGGGGAGTGCGGCCACGCACACTCACACTGATGAAAGCCGGGTAACGGTATGACAGAATTCACACCTAAAGTTACAAGGTGCGTCGTAATTACAGGGATGTCGGGCGGCGGTAAAACTACCGCCCTTCACATGCTTGAGGATCATGGAATGTACGCCATAGACAATATTCCGCCGGCGCTTCTTCCGCAGTTGCTGTCAGTGCTGAGTTCACATCCGGAAGCCAGGCAGAACGGCGTCGCGGCCGTTGTAGATGTGAGGGGCGACCGCCTTTTCAGGGATCTTGTAGATGTCGTTGACATCCTTAAAAACAAGGGGATCGATCTGAAAGTCCTTTTTCTGGATGCTTCCGACAGCGTGTTGCTCCAGAGATTCGAGGAAACCAGAAGAAGACACCCTCTTTCCTGTGAAACATCCATTCTCGACGCCATAAATCTGGAACGTGCTGAACTGTCTCCGGTGCTGGAGATGGCCGATGCGGTTCTGGACAGCACACAGATGGACCTCGCGCAGCTCCGAAAGGATCTTCTGGGGACCCTTAACACAAGCGAAGGCCCTGTTTCTGTACTGCTTACATCCTTTGGTTTCAAGCATGGGCTCCCCCTGGACAGCGACTATGTTCTGGATGTACGTTTCCTTTCAAACCCCTTCTACGATGTGTCTTTGAGACGGCTCAGCGGTCTGGACGAACAGGTGCAGAATTTCATCAGGGCAACAGGAGATTCGGAACCCTTTATACGCCTGACAGGGGAACTTTTCCGTCATGTTCTCCCGCTGTACCGTAATACCGGAAAAAACAGGATGCATATCGCCGTAGGCTGCACCGGGGGACGGCACCGATCTGTAGCTGTAGCGGAATGGCTGGCCCGGGAGCTCGATCATCCTGATCTGCTTGTGCGCCACAGGGATATCGACAAGGAGCAGGTGGTTTAGTGTGAACTGGTGGTCCATATTTACTCTTGGCCTGCTTTGCGGAGGTATTATTGCTTTCCTGACAGCCAGGCTCTTGCAGGAAGAGGAGCACGATGAGGCTGTTGAGGAGATTTCACGTCAGAATGGCGACTCTGTAATGGCAAGGGCGGTACGGCATCGCCTCAGCCAGGGCCCGTCAATAGTCGTCATCGGCGGAGGCACCGGGCTTTCGACTCTTCTTTCGGGCCTTAAATCGTATACAAGGAACCTTTCCGCGGTGGTGACCGTTACAGACGAGGGAGGAAGTTCCGGGAGACTCAGGAACGAGTGGGGGGTCCTGCCCCCGGGAGATATACGGAACTGCATGGTGGCGCTTGCGGAAAACGACAGTTCATTGAATCGCCTCCTGAATTTCCGTTTCGACAGAGGGGATCTGGCAGGACACAGTCTCGGGAACCTTATGTTGCTTGCGGCAACCGAGCTTACAGGCGATTTCCGGCTTGCCGTCGAGGAACTCAACAACCTGCTTGCCATAAGGGGCCGCGTTCTTCCTGTTACTACGGAAGCGGTGACCATCAAGGGACGGACACTTGACGGCAGAGATATCTCCGGAGAACTCGCCATCACGGAAAACGGCAGCAGCCTGAAAAGCATCTGGGTCGATCCGGAAGATGCGGAGCCCGTAAGGGAGGTCCTGTCCGCCATAGAGTCGGCTGACCTGCTGGTTATGGGACCAGGGAGCCTGTTTACCAGTATATTGCCAAACGTGCTTCTGCACCGCGTGGCTTCCGCCGTCACACGGGCCAATGCCCCTATAGTCTACATTGCGAATCTTATGACCCAGCCCGGAGAAACCGATAACATGACGATATCGGATCACGTACACTGGATACATTCGGCCCTGCGTGTTTTTCCGGATTACATTCTTGCCAACAACGGTTCTATCCCGGAACATGTCGTGACCCTTTACGCGGAGAGTGGAGCGCGCCCGCTGTATTTTGCAAGGGAAGAGAAGCAGGCTCTCAGCGACAAAAACGCCGAAATCATAGAACGTGATTTCGTAGCCGTGAACGAACCTGGAACTGTGCGCCACGATAGCAGGAAGCTTGCGGAAACGCTTGTCAGAATAGCAAGAGAGGAAATAGAATCCGGTTCATGGAAAAATTGAAAACCTGCCTCCGGGATGAATGGCTTTCACTGAAAACAGGCGACCGCGCATCGGCTGACCACGAGATCGCCGGTATTGTGGCCGGCCTCGCCGTTCAATGTGAAAATGG
>CAZBLL010000003.1:0-18879 GCA_964492625.1 uncultured Synergistaceae bacterium | reverse complement strand
ACCTTTATTTCGCCGCGTCAACAAGTCTCTTTGCGGAATTTCATTTTCGGGGCAGCCAGTGAGCAAACTCTTGAATATCCAGCCGGTTCAGGTCGCCCTGCGTCGGGAATCCCCTTTTGTCCCAACCACGTGTCCTGTAGTACTCCTCAAGCTGCAGGGGGAGGTCCGGAAGCGTTTCGGCCGAGCCTCCGGAACCCCTTGTTTCATGTTCTATACGTCGGGGCAACACGTCGGCTGAACGGTCGAGCCCGGTACCGGCGTTGAACAGACGCCGGGCCGTAAATATCCTTTCTCCCGTTTCCATAAGTTCATCCATGGTCATTTTCCATCCCGTAACCAGTTTGATCCATTCCAGCATGTCGGCGATGTTCACGTCAACGGTAACGGCAAACTTGCATATCTTGAGCGAGTCGATAACGCTCATCAGGTTCTGGAACCTGGCCGCCATTACCCCCTTGCCCTCGTCGATCGTCCTGTCCAGTTTTTCGGGATATCCAAGCTCCGGGAACGAAGCCGAACGCTCCCAGGGATAAGTGTAGCCGTTAAGGTGGCAGGTGCCCCTGGACGAAGTAGCGTAGGCCACCGCCAGGCTTTTAAAGCATCTGGGATCGTGCGCGGGAAGTTCCAGCCCGTTGACGTGAACGGCAAACGCCTCTGCTCCGCCCCCTATGCGTCTGGCGGCTGCCCTTGTTCCAAGGCCCAGCGTTCTGCCGAAAGACTCCTTCATTCCGATCTGCCTCGCCAGTTCCACAACGGCCTCGCCGTCGCCCCAGCGGATGGGCATTCCGGTGTCTCCCTGCGTCACTATCCCCCGCTCGAAAAGCTCCATTGCAAACCCTATGGCGGAACCGGTGGATATAGTGTCCAGCCCCAGCCGGTTGCACATATCGTTGGCCCTTGCTATGGCGTCGAGATCGCCCACCAGGCAGTTGCTGCCGAGCATGGCCATGGTTTCGTACTCGGGACCCGCCACGCTGGTTCCGTTCAAGGACACCACCCTGCCGCACCTTATGGGGCAGGCCATGCATCCGTAGTTCCCGGAAAGGATCGTTTCGGCCATTTTCTGTCCCGTTACAGGCTTCACCTCTTCGGTCCAGGAACCCAGGCTCCAGTTGCGAATGGGAAGGTCTCCCATTTCCTCCGCAAGGGCCATTCCTCCCGCGGTGCCATACATGGTGAGTTTGGCGCCCTTGTCCCGAAGCACCTTGTTCTTGCGCGACACCGATTCGGTAAGACCCTTTCTGTCGAAACAGTCGGTGGCGGTGTTGCCGGAAGCCACTATGGCCTTGAGGTTCTTGCTCCCCATAACGGCGCCCGCGCCGCCTCTTCCTGCGGCCCTGGCGTCGGGTCCGTCCGAGAATATCCCCGCAAGGGGGACCATTTTCTCTCCGGCCGGTCCTATGCAGACAGCACCGTGAGGACCTTTGTGACGCCTGGCCAGTTCGGCGTCGGTCTCCATTGTGTCAAGACCCCACATATCCTGCGCCGAACGGAAAAAGGCTTCTCCGTTTTCCAGATGCAGATATATGGGCTCGGCCGACTTGCCAAGCAGGATGAGGCCGTCGAATCCCGACCTTTTGAGGTGAAATCCGAAAGTCCCCCCCGCATCGGATTCGCAGATGACGCCGGTCAGGGGAGACTTTGTGGTTACCTGGTGTCTCCCCGAGGTAGGAACGCCCGTTCCCTGGAACGGTCCGGTGAACAAAATCAGAGGGTTCGAAGGCGAAAGCGCTTCCGTGCGGGGCGTGCAGTAACGAAGAAGGAAATGAACGCCCATGCCGGAGCCGCCTATCCATTTCCTGGCGAAGCCTTCGTCGAAATTCAGAACCCTTGAGGCTTTTTCCCCCAGGTCCGCCAGAAGTATCTTTCCGTTATAACCCTTCATCAATACCGCCCCCCTACTCTGATTCTTTTTCCCTCGAATGCAGGATATGGTCCAGAAGGTCGGCCCTGCTCACCACCCCCACGAAAATGCCGTTCCTGATAACCGGCGCTCTTTTCAGGTTTTTCTGCATAAGCACCATGGCTACCTGGAAATCACTGTCTTCCTCGTCGAAGTAGACGACATCGCTCACCATATGTTTTTCAACACTGTCTCGACTGATTTTGAATAGTCTCGACTGGAATTGTCCGTAATCGGGGAGAAAGGAGGGGTCCTGCAGCAGGTCGAAATAACCTGGAAGCGCCGCTCTTACAATATCCTTTTCGCTTATGAAGCCAATGATCCTTCCGTCTTCGTCCACCACCGGCAGGCCGGAAACCCTGTGCCTCGACAGAATGTCGACGACATCGGCGACTGAAGTGTTCTTTCCCACGGCCGTGAGATCTCTGTCCATCATCTCTCCGATACGCATTACACGCCAACCTCCCTCTAAAACAGCGGGCCGGGGCGTGCAGGGCCTTCCGCTTCGGCCGGCTCGCATGACGTTCCCACGGATAATCGGGTCTTGCCCTTTATTATAACGCTCCTCCGTAGCGCAACACCACATAGGCGCTGCTGATCGCCAGTGATATCAGCACCACCTGAAACCCCAGCTTCATGAAAGCCGAGAAAGATATCTTCTGGCCGCTTCGCTCGGCCATGTCGGCCACAATGACATTGGCCGCCGCTCCCAGATACGTTCCGTTGCCTCCGAGGCAGGCGCCCAGCGCCAGTGTCCAGAAGAGGGGTTCGGCGTTGACCCCAAGGGCTACGGCCATTTCATCGACAACGTAAACGAACGTGGCCGTGAAGGCGACGTTGTTTATGAAGGCGCAGGCCAGGCCCGATATCCACAACACCGACAGGAGCGCGAGCACCGGATGACCCTGAAGAACGTCGGTCAGTCTGGCCGCCCCCAGCGCTATAAGTCCTGTTTCCTTAAGTCCGCCTACCACCATGAAAAGGGTGGCGAAAAAGACAAGTGTCGACCACTCAACGTCTTTCTGGATAACCTCGCCGCCGTCCACCGGAATGACCGCCAGAAGCAGCGCTGCGCCGAACAGGGCGACGACCGCCGCCGGGAGGTGAACAAGATGATGTACGGCGAAACCGGCGAGGACGAGGCCCATTGCCGCGAACGCCCTCTTCAGCAGTTTGGGGTCTTTTATGAGCCTGCTCTCGTCGACCCCCGCGATCCGCTCCTTGGGGACACAGCAGGTAAACAGCGTATCCCTGAACGACCAGACCAGCCACACAGACACAACCGCCATTATCACAACAACCACAGGGGCAAGGTTCAAAAGGAAATCCATAAAGGAAAAATGGGCGAAGGAACCGATGATGATGTTGGGCGGATCTCCGACCAGCGTGGCCGTGCCGCCGATGTTAGAGGCAAAGGCCTCTCCTATAAGGAAGGGGATAGGGTTGACATCTACCAGTTCCACCAGAGATATGACTATGGGGCTTATCAGAAGCACCGTAGTCACGTTGTCGAGAACGGCCGACAGAAAGGCCGTGACCAGCATTATCGCTACGAACGCCGCCGGAATGTAGCCTCTGGTCAGCTTTACCGTCCGAACCGCTATGTACTGGAACACCCCGGTACGGGAAAGCACACCTACAATGATCATCATGCCCATCAGAAGGCCGATGGTGTTGAAGTCTATGAACGTTACGGCTTTCTCGGCCGGCAATATATGAAAAACCATGAGCGTAACTGCGCCCAGCAATGTAGCTACACTTCTGTGCATGCGCCCAGCCGCTATGGCGAAGACGGTGGCGATAAATACAAAAAGCGCAAACCATGTAGAAAAAGTCATCTGACACTCCTTTTCCAGACTCTGCAAAACGACAGTATAGGTTGTATGCATATGGATGTAAACCGGTGCGCTGTAAAGTGTGTTCGATGCAAAGCACGGGCTGTTTGACCAGCAAGATACTATCTTCTATTATTTTTACGTGTTAACAGTTTCAATAGCGCCTCAGGCGCTGCGGCGTATTCTCAATCGAAGGGAGGAGAACAACATGTTGCGCAGGATAGCCGCTCTGCTCGTTGCGATATTTGCTCTTTCGGGGACGTTCCCTCACACGGGAGACGCGGCCGGAAAGGGCCCTGTCTCGGTGGGTTCCAAGATAGATACCGAGGGCGCGCTTCTGGGACAGATGATCGTGATCCTTCTCGAACATAACGGGTTCGAAGTGAAAGACAGAACCGCCCTGGGGGCCACCAACGTCGTAAGAAAGGCTCTTCTGGAAGGAGAAATTGACATATACCCGGAATACACGGGCAACGGATTCTATTTTTTCGATGGAGTGGAGCCGGAAACCTGGACCAGCCCTGAAAAGGCCTACGAACTCGTGTCGCGGCTGGACCTCGAAAGAAACGGGGTGGTATGGCTTAAACCAGCCCCGGCCAACAACACCTGGGCGATTGCCTCAAGAAAGGATATATCGGAAACGGAAAACATCCGCACCCTCGACGATTTCGCCAATTACGTAAACGAAGGAGGCGATGTGCGACTGGCCTGTTCCGAAGAATTCGCCAGCCGCCCGGATGTGCTGCCCGCTTTCGAAAAAGCCTACGGGTTCAGCCTGGACAGTGACCAGCTGCTCATACTTTCGGGCGGCAATACGGCCCAGACGGAACAGGCTGCTTCCATTGGAAGAGACGGGGTGAATTTCGCCATGGCCTACGGGACCGACGGCGGAGTGGCGGCCCTGGGCCTTGTGGTGCTCGAAGACACCCGCGAGGTGCAACCCGTGTACGAACCCGCCCCCGTAGTAAGGAAGCCCGTACTGGAAAAATGGCCAGAAATAGCGGAGATACTGGACCCTGTTTTCTTGAGCCTCGACAAAGAGACGCTGCAGCAACTGAACGCACGTATCGCCGTAGAGGGAATGGAGCCATCTGCCGCGGCCATGCAGCATCTTGAGGCCGGGGGATTCACGGACTGACCAGCCGTTATGCATTCAACAGGCGAGCCGGCGAGAGAAAGACGCGCTCATGGTTTAGACCGGGTCGCGATCACTGGAGCGCTCCTGGGCCTGTACGGCCTGTTCGGCTGCAACTATCTGACCGTAAGGGCCACACGCATATCGGCTCCCGAAGGACTTGCCTCTTTTTCGGCCCTGGAGTCCGGCCCCTTGCTGTTGCTTGCCTTGCTGATGGCGGCGTCTCTGGCGTTTTCTTTCGTAAGGCGGAGACGCCGCCGCGACATGGCGCTGGCTGTTCTCTCCCGCTTCATAGTGCTTTTCTGCCTGTTCGAAGCCGGCGTCGCCGCGCACGGCATCGCGGGACCCGATAACCCCTTCGCCCGGGTGTCCCCCGGCCCCGGAGCCTGGATGGTGATCGCAGGAGGTTATATGATCATGTCCTCGTGCCGCGAGGCGTCCCGCTCACGTCGGACCTACAGAATGTTCTGTTGGGGATTCTGGGTGGGCCTTGCTGTTCTGATCCTCTCCGGACAACTCAACGATCTTTCCATTATGAAGGAACTGGCCAACCGGCACGACCGTTTTGCGGGCGAACTGTTCAGACATCTGCTGTTGTCCTTTTCGGCAGTCTCGCTGGGGCTGATACTCGGCTTTCCGCTGGGACTGCTGGCGTTCAGGAAAAAGTTCGCGGGCGCGGGCATACTTGCGGCCGTCAACACTCTGCAAACAGTGCCCAGCCTGGCGCTGTTCGGGCTGCTTATCGCGCCGCTGGCCTGGCTCGGCAGATCGTTTCCCGCCCTGTCGGCGGCGGGCGTGGCTGGTATCGGATGGGCCCCCGCCCTTGTCGCCCTCAGTGTCTACTCGCTTCTTCCCATAGTTCACAACACCATTGCCGGATTCCATATCCTGGACCCCTCTGTGCGCGAGGCGGGGAAAGGCATGGGAATGAACTCATGGCAACTGTTCACCAGGGCCGAAATGCCTCTGGCGCTCCCGGTCATTGCCGCGGGCGTCAGGGTGTCCGGGGTACAGGCAGTAGGCAACACGGCCGTCGCCGCCCTTATCGGGGCCGGAGGGCTGGGACAATTCATTTTCCAGGGGCTTGGAGAGGCGGCGCCGGACCTGGTGCTTCTGGGCGCTTTGCCCACCGTCCTGCTGGCCGTTTCGGTGGACGCTATCATGAGAAGGGTTTCGGGATGGCTTCAACCGCGGGGAATGGAGGCGTTGTCGTTATGACCGGCGACTCCGGCCGTATGGCGCGCTGGCTGCCCCCTCTGATAGGCGCTGCCGGGTACCTTTTTCTCGTGAGCGTCGAACCCTGGTGGGAAACCTTTTTGCGAATGCTGTTTCCCTCCGAGCCCACGGTGCTGTACGCCAGGGCCACGCTCCTGCATCTGGTAGTGAGGCATCTGTTCCTTGTGGGACTGTCCTCCGGAGCAGCCACCCTGCTGGGTCTTGTGGCCGGTATCTGCGTTACCCGAAGCGGCGGGCGCGACTTTCTTCCAGTAATCGACGACGTCACGTCAATAGGGCAGACATTTCCTCCCGTCGCAGTGCTGGCGCTGGCCGCTCCGATCATGGGTTTCGGTTTCTGGCCCGCCGTTTTCGCGCTTTTCCTTTACGGTCTGATGCCCGTGCTGAGGAACACGACGGTGGGTATTCGCTCCGTTCCCGGGGAAGTCCTCGAGGCGGCCAGAGGCATGGGCATGAGCCCGCTTCAGATACTGGTGCACGTAGAACTGCCGCTGGCGCTCAAGGTGATCGTTTCCGGCGTAAGGATGTCGGTGGTCATTGGCGTGGGCACTGCCACCATAGGCGCGGCGATAGGAGCGGGAGGGCTCGGAGCCCCAATAATATCCGGTCTGATTTCAGATAACCCGGCGCTTGTAATGGAAGGCGCCGTTGCCGCCGCGCTGCTGGCGATAGTGGCCGACAGCCTGCTGGGCGCTTTTGAGCGAAGCCTGTCGGCGCCGTAGGCCAAAGGGCGGCGTACAATGACGAAACGAGAAATAACCGCGTTTCGCTTTGAGGTTATAATAACAATAAGAAAGGAAGGGATTTCATGAACAAGGAACCAGACAAACAGCAAAATCTGGCTGTTCTGATAGACGCCGACAACACCTCGCCGCTTATCGTCGAAACACTTTTCGCCGAAATAGCCAAGTACGGCGTGGCGACTGTGAAACGCATATACGGGGACTGGACATCCCCCTACCTCAAGGGCTGGAAAGAAGTCCTTCTCAGCTACGCCATTCACCCTATACAGCAGTTCCATTACACCGTCGGCAAGAACGCCACGGACAGCGCCATGATCATCGACGCCATGGATCTGCTGTATTCGAACCGTTTCAACGGATTCTGCCTTGTCTCGAGCGACAGCGATTTCACCCGGCTGGCCACTCGCCTGCGTGAGGGCGGCATCACCGTGTACGGATTCGGAAAACAGGGAACGCCAAACGCCTTTGTGAGCGCCTGCGACAAATTTATCTACTCGGAAATACTGATGAAGGGCGAAGAGAACGCAGAATCTCCCGCCGATCACGTCAACACACCCAGCAAACCCGTGGACGGTAAAACACTGCGCGGCGACACAAGGCTTCTGAACCTGTTGCGGAACGGCGTCGACGCCGTAGCCGATGAAGACGGCTGGGCGGACCTTGGCAGCGTCGGCCAGCATATATCCAACCAGTCGCCCTCTTTTGACTCAAGAAACTACGGCTACAGAAAACTGAGTTCGCTTGTCAAGGCGATAGACCTTTTCGAGATCGAGGTCCGCTCTGTAGACAGCGAGTCCGGCAACAAGACCATCTACATCAGGCACAAAACACGAAAAACGACAAGGCGAAGGAAAATCGTCAAACCCTAGATTCAATTGCTCCGAGTCGTACCGCGTGTTGAAACGACATCGAAACGGCGCAGGGTTATTTTCCTGCGCCCGGCTTTCTCCGGAGAAAGACTTTCTATTCCCTTTTTCCAGTAATCGGCTTCCTCGATGGAATCAAACCAGAATTCGTAGCGGGCGATCCCTCTTTTTTCCCGGGCGCTTATGACAAGGACATCCTCGCGCTCTTCGGACGGCGCCACCGATTCGATATCTCCCGCGTCATACAGTCTGAAGGGCGTGTTCCTGTCGGGTCGCAGGGCTATGACACCCGTCTCCCAGTCAGCCAGTATGGTCTGCCCCTGCTCGCTCTCGAGACAACCTTCGGTGGGACCAAACCCTTCGAGCATGGAAAACACCTCGCCAGGAACCGAAGAATCGTCTGGCGCCAGCCGCAGCGCCGCAGCGTTTTCGGCGTCAACAAGAAACCAGTCCCTGTTGCCTCCGGGTATTTCGATCTTGTCCGACTCGAATACGACCCTTCCGGTGCCCACCCGGATGTACAAAAGCGTATCGGGAGTAAAATTCTCCAGTTTCGAAGCGTATATTTTTCCGCCACGATCAGCGAAATACCAGGATAAATTCCTTTTCTTGTCGATCAGCATCACGGTGTCGGGCCCAAGGTCAAGCGCTTCCGTCGGCTCGAAATCATCGATGGTAATATGTTTGTCGTGCAGATAAAACACCGCAGTAAGGCGCCCCGTTTCAGGCTGGACGATCCGCGCCATACGCACAAACCTGGCCATCTTGAAGGGTGTTCCGGCCATCCCCAGCTTTTCCCTTATATAGCGTTCAGCCTTGCGGCGGTTTCTGCCGTGCTCCAGAATGGCCCACAGGATAAGCCCGACAATAACAAGTGCGGCGAAAGCAAAGAAATGGAACAGTCCCCTCATATAAAGGCAACTCCCTTTCAGGAAACTTCAGGATAGCGGCCCCTGTCGGGCCGTACGGTCAGAACTTTACCACATCCAACGAAGCCCGAGCCGGCAAAGGCCGCCGCAAAGCAGGCCGGAGATTCAAAAAAAAAGCCGCCTGAGGAGACCCGGCGGCGTTTTGTGATGCAGTGATCGATATGGCTTTCGGACTACAGTTTCTCGAGAACGCTCCTGTAGCCGTCGGCTCCGTAATCGAGGCACTTCTTTACGCGGCTGATCGTAGCAGTGCTGGCGCCTGTCTGCTGTGCTATAACCGGGTAGGTTTCGCCCTCGTTCAGGCGCCGGGCCACTTCAAGCCGCTGCGCCAGAGCCCTGATCTCACCTATTGTGGCTACGTCTTCCAGGAAATCGTACACTTCGTCCTGAGTTTCAAGTTTGAGTACAGCCTTCGCAAGCTGCTCTGTCAGCTCGTCCTTCCATTTTTCAGACACTAATTTTTCCCCTCTTTTCGAAGTACGTGTAAGTTTCGGGAATTTTAAAAGTACCCGATTGACCGCTTTTATATAATAGCACTTTTTCTTCCTATCGTCTCGCCTGAAGGGACGCGCCCGGATGAGGAGATCTGGTCAGTATAAGTCAGTTCCTTTAGACTCTTTAATTGTCACCTGCGCTCGCAAAACCCCTTGAGGAACCAGAATATAACCGACGCGCAGAGAGAGGCAGTTCTTCTGTCCTGATCAAGAGGGGGAGACATCTCCATGATGTCCAGATAACCGACCCTTTCTGTCTTTCCGACCAGGTAGGCAATTTTTTCCAGGTCAAAGGCCGAAAGACCGCTTGGGTTGCTTGAAGAAGCACCCGGGGCGTCGTTGTTGCGCACGGCGTCTATGTCGATGGAAACGGCCACCGAACGTGACGACTCTCCCGCTATGCGCAGCGCCTGCAAAAACATCTCCATGGGTCTGCCCGCGACATCCTTGAACGTCATTACGGTGGCCCCGGCGTTACGTATCCAGTTGTAGTACCAGGGGGAGTTATAGGCTTCCTGAACACCGTATTCCACAAAGTTCTTTCCCTGCAGGGCGGGCGGCGTCATTTCGGTCAGAACCCTGAAAAAGGGGGTGCCGCTGTTGACGCCTCGTTCCAGATCGCGGACGTCGAGGTGGCTGTCTATGTTTACAGCTCCAAGCTCTCCTTCCATGAGCCCCCGCCCACTGGAAAACCCCCGGAAACCCGGAAACGTGAGATCGTGCCCTCCTCCCAGCACAAGAGGGAAAGAGCCCGAGGACGCTATGGCCGCAACGGCGGCTTCCAATTCAGCATGAGTTGCTTCCAGAGAATCATTTTCCGTAACGATGTCCCCTATATCCAGAATGTAGAGCCGCATGATGTCGGGATTGAATCCGGGGGTCAACCGGGCCAGGTTTCTTCGAATGGCCGACGGTCCCTGCGAAGCCCCGGGTCTCCCGCCTCCCGCAATGATACCCCTGTCTTCGGGGCATCCCACTATTACTATATCGGCGCCGGCCAGCGCCTCTTGTTCACGGGCTGGTTCGGCGATTGTTATCAGTTCACCCATACGTGGATCCCTGGGGTCGCTACGCGATTCGTAGAGTGCGCTTTCGGTTTTTACCAGTCGCGGTAACATTTCTCTCATCTCCTGCCCGGGAAAACCCGCTCAGTGCCTGAACTGCAGTTTGTAGGAAAACTCCTCGGCCGCGTCCGACAACTGCTGCAACCAGATCGGCGCCCTGTTTTTCATTGTCTCATCGTCTCTCACCGCGTTCATCGCAAGGCAGTACTGTACGGTCTGGTCGCGGCCAAATACGGGAACCGATATGCCCATGACTCCCAGGCTGAAGGTTTCATCCTCGATGCAGTATCCTGCCTCGCGTATGAGACGGTAGTCTTGCATAAGCTCATCGATATCGACAAGCGTATGCGGCGTTCTTTTCTCCAGACCATTGCGGGCCAGCAGTTTGCGAACGTAGGTCTCATCCTGATAGGCCGTCAGAAGCCTTCCGGATGAACCTCCGTTGGGCGGAAGGCTCTTGCCTATGAAATCGTGATACTCGTACAGAGCGCCGGGGCGCGTTCTTTTACACACCACCACCACCCTGTCTCCTTCCCAGACACATACATATACGGTTTCGTTGATAGCCTGAAGCAGATGCTGAAGTATGGGTTCCGCGATCTCGGAGATACCAATGAACCTGTTGACCACTTTACCGAACCTCAGGTTTATGGGACCCAGGTGATATTTCTTTGTAGACGCGTTCTGTACTATGAAGTGTTCCTGCTTCAGGCCCTGGAGCAGTTTATAGAGCCCGCTCTTGCTCGAATCCATCTGAAGCGACATCTCCGTCAGGGAGTATTCGAAAGGCGGCTCAGCGAGAATTCTCATTATTTGTGTGGCTTTTTGCAGGGTGGACATACGATTCCTCCGCCTGGAGCAAAATGTGTAGATTTATTCTCTAATCTAACAGAGCCTGCCAGAAATTCAAAGCAGGACCCGCATCATAGGCGTAAGATTTTGTTGACTGCTGTTTTTTGCGAAACTGTTTCCTCATTTTTTGAATTTGGTGTACTATACCTGTTAATATTGTGTAGCACATCCTTCAGAGTGTGAAAGTGGGCCCCCCATGCTTCGAATTGCTATGGTTTTGTCTCTGGTGCTCTGTTCCATATTGTACGTGTTTCTTATAAACCTTTCGAGAAAAATCAAAACGCGCGGAACGTCGCCATTGATACTGCTGCAAATTTCGATAGCCTTATGGTCTTTTGCCTACGCTATGGAACTGGCCAGTGCAAGTATCCCCGTCATGAATGCATGGGGGCTGGTGCAGTACGCCGGTATCGCGACCACACCCGTTTTCTGGTTTCTTTTCGCCATGGACTACAGCGGAGTTTTCAAACAATTGAGAAAAAGATTTTCCGCGCTTCTTTTCCTTGTACCGGTGACGACATGGATCCTTCTGGCGACAAACGAAACGCATCATCTGTATTACGCGTCCGTTTCCATGACTTTTGACGGCCCTTTCCCCCTTAGAACACTTGTACCCGGCGTCTGGTACCGCATATTCTGGTTCTACGCTCATTTCTGCCTTTTTTCGGGACTGTCGGTTCTTGCGCTCACGCTCTGGAGCTCCAAGACACCCTATCGCAAGCAGCAGTATACGATTCTTTCGGCGGCCGTACCTCCCATACTGCTGAATATCCTTTACATTGCGGGATTCAGGCCTTTTGGAATCATCGATCTCACGCCTTTCGCATTCGTGGCTTCGGGGCTGATACTGGTCTGGGGAATGGTCCGCTACCGCCTTTTAGATCTTACGCCTGTGGCCAGAAGCACCATCGTCGACAACCTTGTTTCTCCCGTCCTGGTACTGGATCTCCAGCAAAGAGTTCTGGACATCAATCCATCGGGACTCCGGCTTCTGGGATGCGACATGCAGGTCGTAGGCGACGATATCAACAGCGCCGCCGGTAAGTGGAACGACCTTTCCGGTTTCCTTCAAACGGGGGATGCTCACGGAGAACTTGCACTCGCAAGAGAGAACAGCAGAACATGGTGGGACGTGTCGCGTACGCCGCTTTTCGATAAACGTCGCGTGCCCATGGGGGAAATGCTCGTGTTCCACGATATTACCAGGCGCAAACGCATGGAGAAAAAACTGAAGCGGTCCGCAACTCACGATGCTCTTACCGGTCTTTACAACCGCGATCATTTCGAGGAAATGATAGACTCTGTAGAGCAAGACACAGAAACCCCGCTTGCCGTCATGATGATGGACCTCAATGGATTAAAAACACTGAACGATACATACGGGCACCGGGCGGGAGACACATATCTCAGGGAAACGGCGAGGTTGCTAAGAAAGGTTTTCGAGAACAAGGGGTTTCTTGCCCGTATCGGAGGAGACGAATTTGCATTTGTGGGACCGTCGGTCGACAGCCATACCATGGGCTCACTGGAGGAAGAACTTCGGTGCGCCATTTCACAAAGCCGGAAATCGATCGATCTTTCCATTGGTTCCGCCACACGTAAAGAGGGGCAAACCATCCGTGACGCACTCGATACGGCGGACAGAAAAATGTATGAGGACAAAAGAAGGCGCTGAAAACTCATCAGACAGAGACGATTCCAGCGATCAGAAAGGCGACCGAGGCTATTGCGGCGGCAATCATGGCAAAGGGCAGTTGCGTCAGGGCGTGGCGAATATTGTCGCACCCCGTGGCCGCCGACACGAGTATAGTGCCGTCTGAGTAAAAACAGCAATGCTGGCCCAGGGTCCCGGCTGCCACGGTCGCGGCTACAGCCAGTCTCATATCGGCGCCCACGGCAGTCGCCAGGGGGATGACCAGCGGAAACGCAATAAGGTAAAGACTCCAGCTTATACCCACCAGAAAAGCCACAAATCCCAGCAGAACGAATATAACCAGCGGGAAAATGGCTGGCGAAAGCATCGGAGCCGCCTTTTCTATAAGGAACGGTATCAGCCCCAGATCCTGGTTCACCTGGTTGAAGGTAAACGCCAGCGTGGTGAAAACCATGGGAAACAGCATGTTGCCTATGCCCTCGATACAGGCGTCGGTGAATCGCCCCACGGGCATTACGCCCTGCCATCCGTAAAAAAGGCAGCAGAAGCACAAAGCCGCTACTCCTCCCTTGAAAAGATCGACCCCGAAGCACAGCGTGGCGCCCACCAGCACCAGCACCGGAAACAACAGATTGCGAACCCTTGCCCGTTCGATTGTTTGCAGTGCCTGCGTTTCCGATTTACGCATGGCTATGCGCTCAGAGCCCCGGGGGGCCAGTTGTCCCGTCTCCATCACCCTGCGCTCAGCGTTCTTCATTGGCCCAAAAACCGGAATGACGCCTGATACTACCAGGGGGACAAGAAAAAAAGCGGGCCAGGAGTAAAAATTGAAGGGTATGGTCGAAGCAAAAAAGAACAGGCCCTGGCCCGGAACCAGATTCATGTATTTGTCGAGCAAAGCCCCGATAAAAACACCCCATGTGGAAATAGGCACCAGAGAAGCCACAGGGGCGGCCGATGAATTGACCACGTAGGCTATCATCTCCCTGGGAACCTTGAACCTGTCTGTCGAAGGCGTCATGCAGACCCCAAGGGTCAGGCTGATAAGAAAATCGTCGATGAATACCAGCAGGCTCATCAACCACGTTCCCAGCAGAACGCCCCGGCGCGTGGACACCCGCGACGCCACCCAGTCGCCGAACCCCCTGGCGCCTCCCGATTTATCAAGAACCGATACAAAAGCACCCATGACCGAACAGATAAGTATTACGAATCCCAGGTTGGGATCCTGCAGAACCCCGAGGACGGCGTCCAGCATGGTGGGAAAAAACGCGACCACTCCGCATTTTATGATAAACCCCACTGCTATTGCTATTATCAGTGATTCAAGCGAGCGTCTTGTAATTATTACCGCCGTCAGAAGCACAATTACGGGAACAAGGGATATCCAGCCCTGATGAATGGTTGCGGCCCCCTTTTGTGATAATTATTATGTGCTGTTATTGTTGCATGCAGATAGTATCATATTCGTCAGACCTCTATGAGCTTGACGCGAGAAAAGGAGTGAGCAGGTATGACTGTATCCAATGCCTCGATAAGAACCGCAGGTCCCGGAGAACTGAGTTACGTTTCCTATCTTCACTGCCTTCTGTACAAAAGGGAATACGGTTTCGACGCCACGTTCGAATACTACCTGCTGGAAGGGATGGCGCGATTCATGGAAAACCCCGAGGGCGGACGCGTATGGATCGTTGAGTCGGGCGGACTGCCGGCAGGCTCCATAGCCATTGCGCGGGCAACGCCGGATACCGCTCAGCTTCGATGGTTTCTCTTGCAACCTGAACTCCGGGGCAAGGGGCTGGGAAAGGCCCTGATGGACACGGCGCTGAACTTCTGCCAAGACCGGGATTTTAAAACAGTGTTCCTGTGGACGGTAAAGGAACTGGACGCAGCGCGTCATCTCTACGAAACATACGGCTTCAGGCTCACGGAGGAGAAATCGCATTACCTCTGGGGCAGGAATATAGTAGAAGAACGGTGGGACCTGCAGCTTCGGTAAAGATGCCGTCAGGAAAAGAGCAATTCTCCTCTAATTAAATATTTATTTGACAACATGCCCCTTCAGACCCTATAATAATGCCTGAGAAAAGAAAAGGAGAGATTGAACCATGACTGACGAACCGATTCGCATTGTCTTTATGGACGACGCGCCCTTCTGGCGTCTTCCTGAAGGCGGGTTTGTTCCTGCGGAAGTTCAGGACGGCAACGTTCTGGAACCGCGGATCAGGCTGAAAAGCCCCCTGGAAACCTGGTAAGCCGGGTTCCGGGGATTTCCCCCCAAAAATTATTGAGCGAGGCCGGCGGATAAATCGTCGGCCTCGTTTTTATTCGTAGCGCAACGCCTCTATGGGATTCAGCAGCGAAGCCTTCCATGCCGGGTAGTAACCGAAAAAGACCCCGACCATCGCCGAAAACCCGAAAGCCAGAACGATGGAAAAAGCCGAAATATCGACGGCCCATCCGAAACCCTGCGAAATACCCATAGCACCGCCGATACCAAGGATGATGCCGGTAACGCCTCCAGCTATCGAAAGCATAAGCGCCTCTACAAGAAACTGCAGCCTTATGTCTATGGTCTTGGCGCCGAGCGCCATGCGTATACCTATCTCCCGGGTCCGCTCGGTGACCGAAACCAGCATGATGTTCATGATGCCTATTCCGCCGACAAGAAGCGAAACTCCGGCGACGGCGGTAAGCAGCATGGTCATGATGCGGGTAGCGCTCTTTGCATTTTCCACCATCTGAGCCAGGTTGCGGACGGAGAAATCATCTTCCTGTCCGGTGCGGATCCGGTGCCGCATCCGAAGGAGCGATTCCACCTGTTCCTGCGCTGCGTCAAGGAACTGTGAACTGACGGCTTTAACCATGATAGTGGAAACCGAGTCTGGCGACTGGGACCGGAACAACCTTCGCTGGGCGGTCGTTACGGGAACAAGAATCACGTCGTCTTCGTCCCTTCCCATGGGGTTGGCTCCCACTTCATCAAGGACACCGACAATCACCATGGGAACTTTCTTTATCCGTATTGTTTTACCCAGCGGGTCCTCGCCGCCGAAAAGGTTTTCGGCGATCGTCTGGCCTATTACGCAGACCTTTGTGGCGCTGCGCACATCCTGTTCCGTAAAAATGTTGCCGGAAGCAATGCTCCAGTCTCGCACGAACAGGTAATCGGGCGTTGTTCCGGTAACGCTTGTACCCCAGTTCTGGTTTCCGTAAACCGCCTGAGCGCTTCCTCCGTACACCGGCGACGCGTATGAAACGGTCGTACACTCCCGGCCTATAGCCTCTGCGTCGTCGGTGGTCAGCGTATTCACGTTGCCGCTCCTTACACCACCCGGGCCCCTGTCGGCGCCGGGGCGCACCATGATAATGTTGCTCCCCATACTGGAGAACCTTTCGGCTATCTGCCTGTTGGCTCCCGAGCCCACGGCGAACATCATTATTACCGCCGTGACCCCTATGATTATGCCCAGCATAGTTAGCGCCGAACGCGTCTTGTTCGCCATCAGGGCCCTGAAGGAGATTTTCGTTGTTTCGGCTATGGATATCATGATCCGCCGGTCCTTTCGTCGCTGCTGATGCGCCCGTCCACAAAGGTGAGGATACGTTTGCCGTACGAGGCCATGTCTTTTTCGTGAGTGACCTGTATTACCGTCCTGTTCAGCGTTTCGTTGAGCTCGGTGAAAAGCTCCATGATCTCCGCGCTTGTACGGCTGTCCAGGTTGCCCGTGGGTTCGTCGGCCAGAATAACCTCGGCGTCGTTCACCAGAGCCCTGGCTATGGCCACACGCTGCTGCTGGCCGCCCGAAAGCTGCTGCGGCTGATGATCGGCCCTGTCGGACAGCCCAACCATCTCAAGCGCCTTCATCGCCTTGCCGTCCCTGTCCCGGGGGGCGACTCCGTTGTAGAGCATGGGCAGCTTTACGTTCTCCAGAGCCGACATGCGCGGCAGAAGGTTGAACCCCTGAAAAACGAACCCCAGTGTGTGCTTGCGGATATCGGCCAGCTCGTTGGTCGAAAGGCGGCTTACGTCATTGCCCTGCAGCCTGTAGGTTCCTCCCGACGGGTTGTCCAGGCATCCCAGAATGTTCATCAGCGTGGATTTTCCCGACCCCGACGACCCCATTATGGAAAGGAACTCTCCCTTCCGCACACTGAAGGTAACCCCCTGAAGGGCCTCGACCTTCACGTCTCCCATTTCGTAGACTTTCGAGAGGTTATCGACGCTGACCAAGTCCAAAGGCCTGTCCCCCTCCGCTGTCGGAAACCACGATGCCGGTAACCACTTCCATTCCTTCGTTTACGCCGTCTCCTTGCACTTCCGTGTACATGCCGTCGTAAATACCCGTTTCAACCGGGAAAGGAATCATTTTTCCACCGTCGTATGTCCACAGCGCTGTTCCCTTCGTTTTTGCTTCCGTGTTCTGGGGCCTGAATCGCAGTGCGGAACTGGCCACCTTGAGGATGTCGTGCTTTTCGGCCACTATTACCGATACGTTCGCAGTCATGCCCGGCATCAGGTTCATTTTTTCGTTGTCCACATCGATGATCACCGTATACGTGACTACGTTGTCCGTCGTCTGCGGCGCCAGCCGCACTTCCTTAACAACACCGATAAACAGGGCTTCCGGATAGGCGTCGACGGTGAATTCCACTTTCTGCCCCTTGTTTATAAGGCCTATATCGGCCTCGTCTATGTCGGTCTCCACCTGCATGTGTGAAAGGTCCTCGGCTATAGTGAAAAGCGTGGGCGCCGACTGGCTTGCGTTAACGGTCTGGCCCTCGTCCACCTCCCTGTCGATGACTACCCCGTCGATAGGTGAAAAGATTTTGGTGTATTCCAGGTTGATTCTTTGATATTCTAGATCGGCCCTGGCTTTAGCCAACGCAGCGCGTGCGCTCTTTACTCTTGCCGCGGCCGTTTCATAGGCCGTGTCGGCCTCGTCGCGTTCAGTTTCGGCAATATAGCCTTTGGCGAACAGTTTTGCGCTTCGCTCGCGGTTCCTTTCGGCCTCGCTCATATCAGCTCTGGCCTCCGCCAGCGAGGCTTCGGCCGAAAGCACCCCCGCCTCCGACTGCCTCAGGTTGGCCTGCATCAGATCCGGGTCTATCTCCAGAAGCAACTGCCCTTTTTTGATCACCGAGTTGTAGTCGACATGTATGGCGTCTACCGTTCCCGAGACCTGGGTTCCGACATTAACGGTGTTCACCGCCTCAAGAGAACCTGTGGCGGAAACGGTTTTGATTATGTCTCCTTTGATGACACGCGTCGTCTGCACTATGGGCCCATCCACGCCACGCCCCATGTACCACCAGAGGCCAAGGACGACGACCGTTACTACGGCAACCATGAACAGCGCGTTCTTTTTTGTTTTCGTCACTGGATATCGCCTCCCACGGCGTTCTCAAGCGCAGCCACCGCTATCAGATGATCGTATAGTTCATCAAGATAATCGTTCTTTGCTTCGGAAAACTGCTGCGTGGCGTCTTGCACCTCTACAGGGGATCCCACCCCTACGCGGTAACGCCCCGTGGCGATATCGAGATTCTCCTCAGCCAGGCCGAAAGCGGCCTGGGCCAACTGCACGGCCTCCAGTGAATCGCGATACCCCAGCCAGGTCTGTTGCACTTCCTCTATTGCATCATTGCGGGCGGCATCCGCGTTGGCCTCTGCGACTTGCAGGTTCGCCCTGGCTTCAGCGGTCTTTTGGCTTTGCAATCCCCCGTCGTACAGGGAGAAAGAAAGCGTTACTCCCGTCCTCCAGCTGTCGTTACCGGTAAACCGGGTGTCGCCCCATGAGTAGCTTCCCGTGAGCGACAGTTCCGGAGTGTTGCCCAGCCTGGAGACGGCAAGCGCGGCTCTGGAAATATCCGTCTGTGTTTCTGCGGCCAGGATATCCGGCCTGTTATCAAGGGCCCGTTCGAGAGCTTCATCAAGATCGATATCCATAACGCAAACCCCGCGCACGTCTTCTATTTCAAAATCCGCAGCTTCGGGGACGCCCATGGCGGTTTTAAGGGCCACCAGCGCCTCGTCCCTGCCGGTTACGGCCTGGATCAAGGCCAACCGGGCTCTTCCCTGCGCTACTCTGGCCGTGGTCACGTCGTATTTCGAAACAGCTCCCACATCGAAAAACGCCATGGGCTGGGCCAGCTGGATGGCGTTCA
>CAZBLL010000002.1:0-20860 GCA_964492625.1 uncultured Synergistaceae bacterium | reverse complement strand
CAGGGGTTTTCCCGCCGAGATCGCGATTTCCACCGCTTTCGAGCGCGGAGATATCCCCGAGCTGAGCACAACGACATCGGATTCAAGAATGCGCTCTGTGTGTCCTGATTCCTCAAAAGGCATACGCCTGCTTTCAAGCGTAGTTCTGGCGATTTCGGAAACAGGGCCGCTATCCGATACAAATGGCCTGTAATCCAGCCTCTCTCCCGCCATGGCAAGCGCCAGCCCGCTTTTTCCTGCTCCTATTATGGAAACCGATGCACCTTTGGGAAATGATCGCCGGGATTGGCTCGTCGTCAGCATTTGCGCAGGCCTCACAGCGGTATCCCCACAGTCCCCAGAATCGCGAAGACAAGCACCATTCCAGCACCGTGAACAAGCCAGAAACGGACAACTATGCTGTTCTCGCTCCAGCCTTTAAGTTCAAAATGATGATGAAGAGGGCTCATAAGAAAAACCTTTTTCCCAAAGCAGTGAATGGCCGCCAACTGGACTGCGACGGAAAGGACCTCCAGCCCCATAACAAAAAAGAGGGGTATGACCAGCACAACGAAACCCGACTCCATGCAGGCGGTCAGGAGAATGCCTGCAAAAAAGTGTGCTCCCATATCACCCATAAATACTTTTGCAGGAAATGCGTTATACCAGAGAAATCCGGCGGCGGCGGATATCCCGCAAACCAGCAGGGGAGCCGACCGCAAGGCGAGTGGAAAAGCCATCAGGAAGAAACCGGCGCATGACAGCAGGCAGATACCGGCAACCAGTCCGTCAAGCCCATCAGTGATATTCACCGCGTTCATTGCGCCTGTAAAAATAAAGATACAGAAAAAGAAACCACTCGCTCCACCAATCTCGAACCCCGGGAAAAGGGTAACGCCCTCTCTGGCGTACCATAACGCCCACGGAACGGAAACAGCTATTTGAAGAACAAGTTTCTGAAGACTTTCAAGCCCTTCACTGGAATCATTTCTGTGCTTGATCCAGTCGTCGACTCCTCCCAGCAGTCCCGCCGCCAGGGGAAATCCCAGATGCGCCAGAAGATCCCCGCCCTTTCCCCCGAGCATCCATACCATTCCAGCTAACAGACAGACTATCAGAAAAACCAGTCCACCCATGGATGGTGTTCCTGATTTTTCCTCTATATGCCGCTGCGGTCCATACCATTTGATGGTTGACCCAATGTTTCTCCCCAGACTGTATTTTATCCAAAGTGACTCGCCTGCAAGTACTCCGCCGAAAACCCCGAAACCCAGAACAAGCAGTGAAAGATTCATCGTCTTTCCCCCAGGGCCGCCACTACCCTTTCCAGGCCATAGACACGAGAGCCCTTGATAAGAACAAGGTCTCCGCTCTCAAGCAGCGCTTCAAGGCGTCGGGCCGCCTCACCCGCACTGGAAACCAGAATAGCCCTGTTCACAGCAGCCGATTCGGCCGGTTCCCTCCATTCCTCTCCAACAAGAACAAGGCCGTTCAGGCAATTCGTCTTCTTTAAAACCGACTTATGCCATTCAGTAGACATCTCTCCCAGTTCTCCCATACCCCCGAGAACGGCCCATTTTTTCCCTTTCCACGGAGTACCGCCTATGTTATCCAGGGCGCAGGAAAGTGACATGGGGTTGGAGTTATAACTTTCATCCAGTATGACCGTTCCATTTCCAAAACGGAGAACTTCTCCCCTACCCGGCCTGGGGCTAAAACTGGACATGCTCCCAACTATTTCCGCGTCCGGCGCACCACACAGACGGCATACCGACGCGGAGAATGCCGCCGCATAAGCGTGTTGTTTACCAAAAACCGGCATGTCGAATTTCATCGTGGAATCGTCTTCAAACAGTAATTCTACGGAGCAAAAAAGATATCCCTGCTCCCCTATACCCGTTTCCACCTGTTTTATGGTGCAGCTTCCCGGCGCCCAGCCTGCTGGTAAACGGCGTATGCGTGAGGGAAGGCCGTCCACTGCCCCGCAAAGCATTTGGTTGTCGCCATTGTACACAAGCACTTCCATCAGGGGGGATTCAGTCATCTCCATTTTTGCCTCAAGCACGCCTTTAACGTCACCAAAACCCTCAAGGTGGCCCGGCCCCACTTCGGTTATGACCCCTATCGTGGGCGGGAACATTGAAACCATTTCCGATATTTCTCCCCCATGACTCGCTCCCATCTCAAGGACCAGTATTTCGGTTTCAACGGGCGCCTCCAGAACGGTCAGGGCGCAGCCGATTGTAGTATTGAAACTTTTACCGGCTGAATGCACTTTGAACGATCTCGAAAGGCAACTTGCCACAAGGTCTCTCGTTGTTGTTTTGCCCACCGTCCCTGTTATGGCAATCGTGTGCATAAGCTCAAGCGATGCAAAACGACTTACCGCCAGTTCCTGTAGCGAGGAAAGGGTGTCGTCGACCAGCAGCATCGACACGCCACCTCTATCAGCAGCAGCCCTGACGGCCGGAGTCAGGCAGTCCCGCCGGGCCAGGATAACCGAGGCGCCCGAAGATATTGCCTGTCCGATAAAATCGTGTCCATCGACATGTTCGCCGGGCAGGGCCACAAAGGCGTCACCGCGTTCCACGATCCTGCTGTCTACCCGGAACGTTCTCCGCAAACCGGCGTCAGGACCGTAAATCTCGGCGTCAAGAGCACTCGCCGCCTCGTACAACGTCCAGTTTCCGGTCTTCACTCCCAAGAACCCCTTTCGGCTATCCATTTTCTTATTGCTTCGGAATCATCGTGAGGAAACCGCTTGTCACCGACGATAATGTACTTCTCAGGTCCTTTGCCCGCCACCAGAACGGCGTCTCCGGGTGTTGATATCGAAAGAGCGAACCGGATGGCTTCTTCCCTGTCCAGGATGGTGTAGCATCCTACGTCTTCGCCGGTTATCCCGGCGGCGATCTGCCCGGCTATGTCGGCGGGGTCCTCGCTGCGCGGGTTGTCCATCGTGATTACTATCTCATCGGCCATACCGGATGCAACAGCTCCAAGGGCGGGCCTGTGATCCCTGAAACGATCTCCACCATGCCCAAGAACGAGAAGGATCCTGCCGCTTACCCCAGCTCTTACCGCAATAAGAAGATTCGAAAGTGCGTCAGGGGTGTGGGCGTAATCCACGATAGCAGTAGCGCCGTTCGGAAGCGGCATTGTCTCCACCCTTCCGGGTATCTGGGGCGTAGTCTCAAGCCCCGCCCGTATTTGTTCGGGCCCCATACCGCACATATACCCCACTGCGGCCGCTCCTGCGGCGTTGAAAAAATTGAAAGACCCCGTGATCGGGAGGGATATTGGAAGCGCGGTGCTGCTTTCCGGAAGAAAAAGGTCAAACTCTATACCGCTCAGGTCCATTCGTTTCAGCTTGCCGCGCACCGCGCACCCGGATCCGGCGCCGTATGATATAACCATGTCCCCAAAACGTTTCTTCCAGTTTTTACCCTCCTCAGTGTCTCCGTTGACTGCTATCGAGGGAAACCCCGCTTCTTTCATGTAGCCTGAGGGCAACTGGCGCTTGGCCTCCGCATAATGTTCCATGGAACCGTGAAAATCAAGGTGTTCGCGTGTTATGTTCGTAAGGAGGCCTCGATCGAACAGACAGCCGTCAAGACGGCGCTGAACCAGGCCATGTGAGGATGCTTCCATCACGCATACACCACAGCCGTTAATAACCATCCGGTCCAGCATTCTCTGGATATCGGGTGACTCCGGTGTGGTCCTTTCGGCGTCGCAAGTTTCGTTTCCGTTGTCGTACACAACCGTGCCCAGCATGCCCGTCTTTTCCCCCGAGGCTTGCATGAGCGACCTTATCATATACGCGGAGGTTGTTTTTCCGTTCGTGCCGGTCACCGCTATCATCTTCATCTTATCCGCCGGGTAGTCGTGCACAAAAGCGGCCGCTTTCCCCATTGCCGCCCGTACATCGTCCACGATAAAATGGGGCGCTGCGGCTTCCGTGCAGTGATCCGCCAGAATCGCGACTGCGCCTCTCTTCGTGGCTTCAACGGCAAAAAAACCGCCGTTTTGGCGTTCGCCCCTGACGCAGCAGAAAAGCGTTCCAGCTTCCGCTTTCCTGGAATCACAATGAACGTCGGTTATTGGGATTTCATGGTCTACGACACCCGTAGACCCGTCGGGAACCACCAGCCTGGCGGCGGGGGATCCCTGTGATGACAATACCTTCAGCATTTGACGAACGTCCACACGCAACACCTCATTCGCCTCCGGCGATCTTTCTCCATGACGACATTTGTATCATATCTTGCACAATATCCCGAAAAACCGGACCTGCCACCTTGCCGCCCAGATATTGACCTCCCGAAGGTTCACCAAGGACCACAAGAAGAAGATACTCGGGCCTGTCCGCGGGCCAGAATCCGGCAAACGACGAAACATACAGGTCATCCACATAATTACCCTTCTTCGCCACCTGGGCGGTGCCGGTCTTTCCGGCTATATCCATCCCCGATACGCGGGCGGACGATCCCGTTCCCTTTGAAACGACTTCGGCCATAACCGACCTCAGCCATTTCGATGTATGCGTCGACAATACGGTATTTCTCACAAAAGGCCGTCCGTCGTAAACGGTTTCTCCGTATCGGTCCTCTACCCTGGATACAAGAAAGGGACGCATTATTTTACCCCCATTGGCTATCGCAGCAAGTGCAACGGCAAGTTGTAACGGGGTGACACCGATTCCCTGGCCTATGGCTATATTCGACGGAACGGAACCATACCATTGCTCAGGGGTGTTGAGCAGGCCGCTTTCTTCTCCGGGAAGTTCTATACCCGAAGCACCCCCGAAACCCCATTTCCGCAGCACATTGTACATCCGTTCCGGATCGAGCCTCGAGCCGAGAAGGGCCATTCCGACATTGCACGACTTAACAAGGATTTTTCTGGCGTCAACGGTTCCATGACGTGAAATATCATGTATAAGGGTGTCGGCTATTTTTACCGAACCCCCGCAATTGAACGTTTCATCAAGAGATATCATTTTCATGTCGATTGCCGAGCCCATGATAACGGGTTTCATCGTCGAACCGGGTTCAAAGACCCTCCCGGTTACATTGTTCCTGAGAGTTTCCGGATCAGTCATCGTTGTGCGGTCATTTGGAGAAAAACCCGGGAGGCTTGACATTGCTATCACTTCGCCTGTTTCAGGCGCCAGCAGAATACCCGCCGCCCACCGGGCTTTGTTGCGCATCATGCCCTCTTTGAGTCTCCCTTCAAGTATATGCTGTATGCGGCTGTCCACTGTCAGAATGACAGTACCTGCTGGTTCTCCAGCGTGTTTTTCTCCCGGAGCGGCGATATCGACTATCCGGCCCTGGGCGTCCTTGGCGACAAGCCTGATTTGCTGGGGTGAATGGATGATATCGTTCCAGACCAGTTCCAGACCCGAGATACCGTTGCCGTCAACATCGCAGTATCCCAGAATATGAGCCATTTCTTCATCCTGGGGATAAACGCGGCGGCTTTCCTTAAGATAGAAAAGACCCGGAAGCGACATATCCAGTATCTTCTTCGCCTCTTTCGGGTCCATTTTCCGTTCAATGGGGAAGTATCTTCCCGGAAGTTTCTCACCAAGCCTGGATACTGTCTGGGAGGGAAGTATATCCGTGAGCAGAGCAGCGTTTTCGGGAGACCAGAATTCAGGATCGACAAACAGACTTGTCCCGGGCGAAGAAAGAGCCAGCGCTGTTCCCCGCCTGTCCCTGATGACTCCTCTTGTCGCGTCCACCGTTATTCTTCCCCAGTATTGCCGCCTGGCCTGCGCAAGTATCCTGGAATCCGGGGACATGTGAACCTCGTAAAGCCTGCATCCCACAAGCACAAGAAGCAGAAACAGGCAGAACCAGGGAGTGATTCTACGTTTGTCGCCCATGGGATCCGATTCTCCCTATGCGTGATATGACGATACTATATCTATTGCCTGGCCGACGCCTTGCTGGTTACAGTGTCGATCAGCATTCCAAGCAGGTTGCTTTTACCCGGCTCGACCGATTCCACTTCGGGCCCTTCGGCGACGATTGGTCCCACCGAATTACCCTGCACCCTGACTACGCGCACACCGTTTTTACATGTCATTCCCAGATCCGCCGAGGCCCGGGCGTAGATACGGGAAGGACTCGTAAGATCGGCAAGTTCCTTGACCAGGTGAGCCTGTTCTTCCTCTCTGGCCAGGATATCGTTTCGTATCTCGGACAGAGTGATCTCCAGGTTGCTCACATACAACCTCATGATGACAAGGCCGCCCAGCATGATCAATAGCATCACTCCACAGAAAATGGCGATGATCCCCTTTCTGTTTCCGTTCGACCTTCCATGCCCGGCTACACAGCACCTCATGAACAACTCACCTCACTCTGATCCGTGAACCTGAATGCACGCATTTTCGCACTGCGTGCTTTTCGATTCGCTTCTATCTCTTGCTCTTCAGGTACCCGGGGTTTTCTGAACACGACCGAACCAGAGTTCCGGTCGCCCCATTCCCTGAACATCTGTTTTACGATTCTGTCCTCAAGAGAGTGATAACTAACCGCCACAACAAGCATTTCCCGCCCGGAAGCAACTCTTTCACACGCATTCAAGCCTTTTCTGAGAGATTCGAGCTCCCCGTTTACAACAATCCTGAGAGCCTGAAAAACCTTGCGGGCCGGGTTCCTTCCCATTTTTCTCTGCAGGGGCGCCGGCAATCCTTTCCTTATGGCCGAGACAAGTTCTCCCGTGGTCGAAAAGGGACCGTTATTCTCACGGAAGGAGACAACGACTCTGGCGATACGCATTGCGTTTCGTTCCTCTCCGTAGGTCCTGAATATCCCGGCCAGTTCTCCAACTGTCGATGTGTTTACGATATCCGCGGCGGTGGGAGCCTCCGCATCGATTGCACCCTCATCCATCCGCATATCCAGAGGCCCATCTTCCTGAAACGAGAAACCTCTTTCAGGGACACTTATCTGCATGTTGGAAACACCAAGATCAAAAATGACAGCGCAAGGGCGGTTCCATCCTTCCCTTGCGAGAAGATCGTCCAGTTGGCCGAAATTTCCCAGTACCGGCCGAAAACGGTCACCGTACGATCTGAGACGGTCCGATGCGCGCCTTATGGCTTCAGGATCCCGATCTACTCCCAGGATCACGGCCCTCGGAAACATTTGCAGGATCGCCTCGGAATAACCACCCAGACCCAGTGTGGCGTCAACGATGCCTGCATCGTGGTTCACCCCATCAAGAAGCTCGAGAACCTGGCCCAGCATGACCGGAATATGTTCCATCAAAGCCCCTCCACTTCCTCGGCTATGGTGGGCAATTCTTTCCTGACTCCCTCGAAATATGTGGACCATGTAGCTGTATCCCAGAGTTCCACATGATCGCCCACACCTATTACGCTGACTTCCTGCTTCAGGCCGCCATGCTGCCTGAGATTCTGAGGAATCAGGACCCTCCCTGAACCATCGAACTGAAGTTCATGCGCCGTGGCAAGGAGGACTCGCAGAAAATCCCTGGTTTTACCCTTGGAATAGGACAGATGCTGAAACTGTTCCAGCAACCCGTTCCAGCGCTGTTCCGGGTATATCGAGACACAGCTGTCGATCCCTACGGTCGCCACCGCATGTTCACCCAGCTCCTCGCGGAACCGTGACGGAAGTACTATTCGCCCCTTGGAATCGAACTTGTGCTCGAAAGTGCCCACCAGCATGGGAATATCCTCCCATTTTCTACCACTTTATGCCACTTTAACCCACTTTATCACCCGAACAACAAGGACACAGGGCTCATGGACCTATATAAAGGCATAGTGTGTGGTGCCGGAGACCCTTATAGGGCCTGG
This sequence comes from uncultured Synergistaceae bacterium, assembly GCA_964492625.1. Classification (GTDB taxonomy): domain Bacteria; phylum Synergistota; class Synergistia; order Synergistales; family Thermovirgaceae; genus CAZBLL01. The sequence goes on along the minus strand of CAZBLL010000002.1, from coordinate 13,041 downwards.
TGAAAAGTTATTGCGCTGAAGCAGGGGGAGATAAAAAAACGGAATGCTGCGGGAGCATTCCGTAAGCCGGGTTCTGTCGTGGATGACCATTTATCTGGAGAGCTGCTTGCACAGCCCTTCTAGCGACCGTACCCGAGGGTCAGCGGGCAGCCTCGTCCCCTCCTATTCGGTCTTGCTCCGGACGGGGTTTACCTAGCCTGACGGTCACCCGCCAGCTGGTGAGCTCTTACCCCACCTTTTCACCCTTACCCGGCACTCATCCAGTGGTTTGGGCCCGACCTTTCGGGTTTCGGTCGTTATTCATATCGCGGAAAATCCCGCTTTCCAAGCCATTGGATGAGTGCCGGGCGGTATATTTCTGTGGCACTTTCCTTGGGTTCACACCCACTGGAATTTCTCCAGCGCCCTGCCCTGTGGAGCCCGGACTTTCCTCCCCCCCGCGTTGCCGCGGGGCAGCGGTCACCTGGAATACTCCCGCAGACGGTATTGTATCACGCCCGCCCGTCAAATCCTTACAGTTCAGGGGCATGCGATCGCATGCCCCTGAACTCACGTCTAGAGATAAACGCAGATAAACAAAGTGTTTTCGATGGCTAGACTAATGAGACCGCATGATCACCTAGACCTTCATAATCCTGCTGAGATTCGAACGTTCCTGTACTTCTAGCTTCATTGTTATATAGCGAATCGTTTCAGTGAAGGAGGGCATAAGGACATGTTCCAGGGCGTTAACCCTTCTTCTGGTACGTTCAATCTCAACCGCCATAAGCCGGAGCGCCTTTTCTTCGGCTGCAAGTTCGATAAGTCTCGGAAGAAGTTTCGAAAAACCTTCAAGCGCCACATCGAGGGCTCCAGTCGTTGTAGCCAGACCGTAGCTCAAGGCCGACCCCTGGTTCGCGTCGAACGTATATACTGGCGCTATTACGCTCATTATATTAGTGTACGAAACCTTGAGGTCCAGGCTTGTCCCGGAAATCATAAGCGCCTGCTCTAGCATGGCTGGAAGCGTCTGAGCTCTGGCCAGAAGAAAACTGCGATAGCACTCGGACAGTTCCACTTCGATTTCCTCACGCATATTCTTGACCTTTCTCGCCTTGAGGAGAAAAGCCTTTATAAGTGCGTCCTGTTTATCCTTGAGCAGTTTGTGGCCTCTTTTAGCTACGACAAGACGACGCTTGAGCCGTGAGAGCTCCATACGATTCGGGTTTACGTTCTGTCTTTTGGCCATTTCACTTCTCCTGTCTCGTTGCGATTCTTGGCGGCGGCCTTACCGGCTCTCCGTCAGCGAACCGCTCTCTTCCGCTTCCATGGATTCTGTTTTACCGGATTTTATCCTTGGCTTTAGATATTTTTCAACATACTCGTCTCTTACGCGTTTCAGCTCGGAAAGAGGAATTGCAGCCAGCAGCTCCCACCCCTTTTCAAGAGTGTCCTGTACCGATCTGTTTTCCTGCTCTCCCTGCCTTACGTAGGTATCCTCGAATGTTCCGGCAAAAGCCGCGAAGGCCTTGTCTTCCTGCGTCAGGGCGCCTTCTCCAAGGATGGTCGCAAGTTCCTTGGCCTCTTTGCCTCTCGCGTAAGCGGCGAATAGCTGGTTCATCAGGTCGGCGTGGTCCTCGCGCGTCTTGCCCTTTCCTATGCCTTTGTCCTTTAATCGGGAAAGCGAAGGCATTACGTCCACCGGCGGATAGATGCCTTTACGGTGCAGGGTCCGGCTGAGAATGATCTGTCCCTCGGTTATGTATCCCGTAAGGTCGGGGATGGGATGAGTTTTGTCGTCTTCCGGCATAGTCAGTATGGGGAACTGGGTTATGGAGCCCTTTTTGTTCTTCAGCCTGCCCGCTCGTTCGTACATGGTGGCAAGGTCGGTGTACAGGTATCCCGGATATCCTCTTCGGCCCGGAACTTCCTTCCTGGCGGCTGAAATTTCGCGGAGCGCTTCGCAGTAGTTCGTCATGTCTGTAAGGATAACCAGAACATGATAGTCCTGTTCAAACGCCAGATACTCCGCGCAAGTCAGCGCCAGGCGCGGTGTAGTGATGCGTTCTATAGCCGGGTCGTCGGCGAGATTAACGAACATTACAGTTCGTTCAATAGCCCCGGTATGGCGAAAATCTTCCATGAAAAAGTGGGCTTCTTCGAAAGTTATTCCCATGGCTGCGAAAACCACCGCAAAATCCTCATGTCCCCCAAGGACTGTAGCCTGCCTGGCGACCTGCGCCGCAATTCTGTTGTGAGGCATGCCGCTTCCTGAAAAAATAGGCAACTTCTGCCCTCTGACTATCGGATTCATTCCGTCTATCGTCGAAATACCCGTCTGGATGAACTCGGAAGGGTAATCTCTTGAATAGGGGTTCATGGGGTATCCATTTATATCCAGATGCTTTTCGGCAATTATTGGTGCTCCGTCGTCGATCGGTTCGCCTCGTCCGTTGAAAACCCTGCCCAGAATGCTTTTGTCGACGGGCACCGTAAGCACTTTTCCCATGAATCTAACACTGGTCGAAAGAACATCTATCCCCGTGGTGCCTTCAAAAACCTGCACGAGGGCTTTGTCGGTCGATATTTCAAGGACCCGGCCGCGCCGACGTTCACCGCCGGCTAGCTCTATTTCGACAAGTTCGTCATACTGAACGCCTATAACATCCTCTACGACCAGAAGCGGCCCGGAAAGGTTCGAAATGGTCCTGTATTCCCTAGGCAGCATCTCCAACGCCTCCCTTCTGGCGCAATCCATGGATTTCACTGGCCATCTCTTCATGAAGCGCATCTATCCGGGCAAGATCCTTTTCGTCTACGTACCGCATTCTGGCTATGTTTTCCCTGACCGGAAGAGAGAGAACATCGGAAAGTTCCACACCCTCTTTGAGCGCCTTCATGCAAATTGAGTGGAAAGAAAGAATTACGCCCAGCATCCGGAACTGTTTGTCCATGGAGGCATAAGTGTCTATTTCGTGGAAAGCGTTCTGGTGAAGAAAATCCTCACGCAGGGATTTGGCCGTTTCGAGAACCATGCGTTCTTCCTTGGATAGTGCGTCGATACCTACCAGCCGAACTATCTCCCTGAGGCGGTCTTCATCCTCGAGGAGCGACATGGCTTCTACGCGCGAGCCGCTCCACTCCCCGTCGTATTGCTGATCCCAGTACTGACCAAGCTTGTCCGCATATAGCGAATAGCTGTTCAGCCAGTTTATCGCGGGAAAGTGTCTCTGATACGCAAGATTGGCGTCGAGCCCCCAGAAAACCTTGGTGACCCTCAGGGAGTTCTGGCTTACCGGTTCCGAAAGGTCTCCGCCTGGGGGAGAAATGGCGCCAATCGCGCTGACCGAACCCTCCCGTTCGTCGGAACCAAGGCAGATCGCTCTTCCAGCTCTTTCGTAAAAGCTTGCCAGCCTGGTTCCGAGATAGGCGGGATATCCTTCTTCTCCTGGCATTTCCTCAAGTCGGCCGGAGATTTCTCGAAGGGCCTCCGCCCATCGGCTTGTTGAATCCGCCATCAATGCTACGGAGTATCCCATATCACGGTAATATTCCGCCATGGTTATACCAGTGTAGATACTGGCTTCCCGCGCTGCTACCGGCATGTTGGAAGTGTTGGCGATCAGCACGGTCCTTTTCATCAGCGGCTGTCCCGACCGGGGGTCCTCCAGTTCCGGGAACTCAAGGAGAACATCCGTCATTTCGTTACCGCGCTCTCCGCAGCCCACGTAGACAACGATCTCCGCCGCAGCCCACTTGGCAAGCTGATGCTGGATAACGGTCTTGCCGGACCCGAAAGGCCCGGGAACACAGGCGGCTCCGCCCAGCGCCATGGGAAAGAACGTGTCTACCACCCTCTGACCTGTAGTCAGCGGCGTAACAGGAGCCAGTCGTTTGTTGACAGGTCGTGGTATCCTTACGGGCCATCTTCTGAGCATCGCGACTTCGTGATCCTTTTCGCCGTCATTGATAACGGCTATGGTCTCGTCGACATTAAAGATGCCGGACTTTATATCCCTTACTACGCCGCTGACGCCGGGCGGAACCAGGATGCGGTGCTCGACAAGCACTGTTTCCTGAACCGACCCCAGTATGTCTCCCTCGCCACACCTGTCCCCTTCTTTGACGGCGGGCTGGAATTCCCACTTTTTGTTCCTGTCAACTGCGGGTACGTTTATCCCTCTTGAAATAAAAGGGCTTTCAGCGACCGCCTCGATAAGGTTCAGAGGTCTTTGAACTCCGTCGTAAAACTGCTCAATAAGGCCCGGTCCCAGTTCAACGCTGAGCGGCGCCCCCGTACTTGCGACGGTTTCTCCGGGTTTGAGCCCGGAAGTTTCCTCATAGACCTGAATCGAGGCGGTGTCTTCACGCAATTCTATAATCTCACCAAGCAATCCGATATCGCCAACTCTCACGACGTCGAACATGCAGGCTCCGCCCATTCCCTGGGCGACCACCAGGGGGCCGGATATTTTTGCAATAGTTCCCTGAACCTGTCGTTCCATAGCCACCACCAATCGCCTCCGAAAAAAGGTTTCCGGTTTACGAAACCTCGAAAATATCCATTCCTACGGCGCGTTCCACACTGTCACGTATTGTACGGACACCGATACCGGTCGAACCCTCAAGACCGGGAATGGGGATAATGCTGACACTGTATTGCTCGTTGATTTCTTCGACTATCGCCATGTTTTGTTTGTAGAGGCTGTCCACCAGAAAAACAACAGCATAATTTTTCCTTGCAAGATCCAGCAGGGTTTTCCGTAGATCGTTATCTGCGGTATGCGGTTCTACGCCAACCGCCTGAAAGGGCAAAACACTTTCATAATCTCCTACGGCGGCCATTTTCCACTGAACTCCGGCTTCAGACATGTCTGATCAGCCTCCCCACTGTAGCCCTGTCGGCTCCGTTCGCGACGCCGACCATGGCTATCCTGACATTTTTAGCATCGATCTCCTTGCTCCACAGATACGCAATGGCGTTTTCGGGAGCGAACGGGCTGTATCGAAAGCGCTTCGAGTAATCCGTAACATAATCATCCAGGGCGCGCTCGATATCTACGGCGAGCAGGCCGAGATCCGTAGTTTCCCTGAACTGCGAGAGAACGCTGCTCACTCCAGCGGGAGGAAGTGACTGGTCCCACCCCTCTATAGGTTCTCCCAGCAGAAGCCCCAGCCTGTCCGTAGAAACCCATCCCCCTCTATGGAGGAACGATGCTATATCACCGGGGTCAAAACCCTTTCTCTTGAGTCGCACCATATTGCGAACATTTTCCGCGTCTATGCGCGTCCTCACCCAGGCCGTTACCCCGGGCTCTCCCATCTCTACACTTATGGCCGACATGGCGTTGAACAGGGCGTCGTCGAGTATTTTTTCCATTCCGGGAATATCGTGATTCTGGTCCCAGGCAACAACACATTCCGGAAGGGCGCTGTGGAACCCAAAAGGAAGCAATCTGAAGTCTTCGCTTTCAACGGCCATGATAACGTCGTCGATGGAAAGATTCCCAAGCGGCGACAAAAGGTCCATTCGCCTGTCCTCGTTGCGTTTTTTGCGTATCTGACCTTTGAGCAGCACCTTGAAATTATGTACATCGTAAGGCAGCCTGAGCATCTGGTGGAGCCTCTTGTCCGGAACAAACCGGCTCACTTCCCCATAGATAAAACCAAGTTCAGCGCTGATGGCCGTCTCGAAATCAGTTTCATGCTTCATTTCCGAAAACCACTCCGAATAGGCCGTTTCGGATAAAATCCTCATGGCGCCCTGAATATTCTCGCAGTCCACAATGCGCTGGAGCTGGTTGTTGTCGACAACCCTGTAGTCCATCGCACGCAGTCGGGAACCAGAATAAATATGATCCAGGGTCATTTTCCCCACCGCCTATCCGGAAAAGAGACGATCGACGATTCCCGCCTCCAGATCTGTTCGCAGGCTCTCGAGAAGCATTTCCCAGGAGCAGTTTGTGTCGACCCTGCCTTTCCTGAGAATAAAACCTCCGATGATGGGGGCTTTCTCGTCGGAAAGAGAAACGCCGGTTCCATGTTTGCCGTTAAAATCGCTTATCCATGTTTCGGTAATGACCTTTTCGCGGCTTCCAACTCTAACCTTCTCATCTTTTGACTCTATAGCCTCGAGCAGCAGTTTTTCCATTATCCGGCCATATCTGTCAGCCGGCGCCGAGCTCAGGATCGACAATGCGCTCGAAAACGTCTCATTGATTATCTTCCTTCGGGCGGCCAGATCCTCTTTCCTTACGTCAAGTTCCGCCACTATGTCCCGGCGTCTCATGACCTCGGGGCGTTCCTTTTCCAGCCGTTCATTGAATTCCTGCCTGATGCCCTCTACTGTCCTTTCCGCCTCACCAGAGATAGCCCTGACCTGAGTTTCGGCGGCCTCCAGGATATTGTTACGTTCCTCTTTTGCGTCAGCGTCGATCTTTGCCTTGATATCGGCTAGAGACATCGTTCTTCACCACCATCCACTATCATGCTAGAGCTGGATGCTGTTAAGCAGAATGATACTCATAAGGAGCCCGAAAACAGCGTATGTTTCGACCATGGCCGGCATAATGAGGGCTTTGCCTGTTTCCTCCGGTCTTCTTGCTATCATCTGGATACAGGCTGCCGAAGCCCTGCCTTGTGCGGCTCCTGACCAGAAACCTGCGAGCGCGACCGGGAGAGCTGAAAAAGCGATCCCGAAACCGTACCAGAAAGGAACGTCGACCGGTCCCGACCCTCCGAGAAGGCCGACCTTCAGAACGATAAAAAATGCGAAAAGCAACCCGTAAATACCCTGGGTTCCCGGCAACGCCTGAAAAAGAAGTATAAGCCCGAATTTTCCGGGGTCCTCGGTCATAACTCCTGCGCCGGCTTCACCGGCTGACCCGATACCCAGAGCCGATCCGGCTCCAGCCAATCCCGCTGAGAGACCTGCTCCAAGAACCGCGAGCATTATTCCTGCGTGTTCCACTTTGTAGGCTCCTTTCATACTTGCGTTTTGATTTCTAGTTGTTATCCGGTGATAAACCGTCCTCGTCCAGAATGGAAACATGGTTGGTCTGGTAACGGAAGGGTGCAAAAGGCCTGCCGCCTCCGGTATAGAATTTACTGAAGAACTCAACGTATTGCAGCCTGAGCGAGTGGACGAAGGCGCCCATAGCGTTTACAGCCAGAGAAAAAACATGCCCCAGCAATATAAAAGCCAGCGTCAGCAGCCACCCCACATAGGGCACCCCTCCAACCATACCGGCAAGCATATTGAAAATCATGGCTATAGCTGTTGTGGCCAGCCCCAGGGCAAGCAGTCGACTGTAGCTGAGAATATCTCCAAGGTAGGACATAACATTGTAAAGACTCAGAACACCCGAAAACACCTTGCCGAAAATCGTATCTTTTTCTCTTCCCTGTGTCAGAACCAGAAGAGCGGCGCCCGCTACCGCTACGACCTTTGCGACGCCGCTGAAACCGCCGGGCATCCGGCCAGATCCGAGCATCATGCCGCCTAGGCCCGCAAGGAAGAGAAACCATCCAACCTGATCTCCCAGCGCGGCGATATAATCACCCTTGCGCAAATTTTCAACCAGCACAAGAAACATCCCGAAGAATATCTGGATGACGCCGAGAGTAAGGGAAATGGCCAGAAGCGTCATGGGATCGTTCATCGGTTCCAGCACGACAGGTATCTGCTGAATACGAGCCAGCGGCTCCAGAAACGCAAAACTGGACAGCAGATTGCCGAAAAAACTTCCGGTTATAACACCGAAAATGACCGATCCGATCCCGCCCAGAAGAAAAAGCTGAAAGAAGTGTTTCCTGTCCCCTGACATCTGGAACTTCGAAAGCGCCATAGCGGAAAGAATCACCATTACCGAGCCGTAACCCGCGTCTCCCAGGCACATCCCGAAAAACACAAAAAAGAAAGGTCCAAGGTATACTGTGGGATCGATCCCGCCGTACAGGGGAAGCCCGTAAAGTTTTGTCAGCGGCTCGTATGGTTTCGCCCATGCCGGGTTGGCCATAAGAGAAGGGGGTTCGTCTTCGGGACCGGGATCGGATATCGATATGTCTGTAAGGTCGGGGTAACTGTTGGTAACTTTTTGAAGTCGCTCAATCATCGGCTCGGGGATCCAGAAATCCAGTATGGCTACCTGTTCGGTACCCGCACCGGCCTGCAGGGCTTGCATCTTTTTCTGCAGTATGCCCAGGTAATCCGAAAGTTTCCTTACTACCGGCACCCAGTCGGCGGCAAGTGATTCCGCCTGCATTTGTATGTCTTTTTCTTCCTGCGTAAGATCGTCTTTTCTGGAAAGAAGTCTTTCGAGCTCCGCGGAGGGGTCGTCTGACAGGTCGTCGGGCAACTCGAAACGGGCCACCCCGGTTTCGGAACACAGATTGGAGACCACCTCGCGTTGTTCCCTGCAGAAAAGTACTATGAAGGTGGAATCGCTGTCTGTTTTTCTGCTTCCTGGCGAGGCAAGGTAAAACTCGCCATGCGCACCCACGGTTTTCCTGAATTTTCCTTCAAAGGAACCCGCCTTTTCGCGGTCCATTGTTCCGGCAAAACCACATACGCGTTCTGTGCCGGGAGACACGAAAGAAAGCGGGTATGGAAAATCACCTATTTCCTTTAAAAGGGTGGTCTGGGTGGTTATCTGTGACAGGTTCGAACGTATCTCTGCGAGCCGTTTTTCGAGCTTCCTTGTCTGAATGGTAATTTCCCCGGTTTCGGTTGAATCGGAAAGCTCCGAAAGCGCGGTGAGGGTTTCTCCGGGCTTGTCCGAAAGCATCCTTTCAAGAGCTCCCCGGTCTTCGGTGTAGAAGGGCTCAAGAAAACGCAGGAGCGGGCGTAGTTCCGTAATGCGCTGTTCAACGTCTTCCAGCACCGCGACAGACGATCCTGCACCGGCTGCGGAAGCGGGAATCAGTTCACAGCACCCCAGCTTCTGTATGGCGCCGGCAATATCTCCGGCAATGGTATGATGCGCAAGCAATGTTACTTTCTTAATCCTTGTTACCGCCATAACGGGACATCACCTCTTCGGCGATCCATTCAGCGACCGGCTTGATCTTTGCCTGCAGTTCCGATTCCAGTTCCCTGGCGTCATCGCGCCCTTTCGACAGTACACCGGCGGCCTTCTGTTCGGCCTTTTCTTCTGTCTTTGCGATTTCTTCCCTGAAGTGTCTGTGAGATTCCTGACGTGTTCGCTTTATTCTTTCCTCTGCTTCGCTGGTAGCCGTAGCAATCATTCGTGCTGCTTCAGCTTTAGCTTCCTTGACTGTGGCTCTGGCTTTTTCTTCCGCTTCCCGGATTTCGTCTGCAACGTTCTGAGCCAATACACCCCACCTCCTTTTTGGTATACATTATATTGTATAGGACCATTATTTTCAGGACAACTGCCGATAATCATAGTACCCGCATTATATTGTGTCAAATTTAACAAACTCTTTTGCGTTGTATACCAGAAGTAGATACAAAAACGGGAGGACTAGCGTCCTCCCACGTTTTTCGCATCTGGAGCGGACAACGGGATTCGAACCCGCGACCCTCAGCTTGGGAAGCTGATGCTCTACCAACTGAGCTATGTCCGCCCTCGGATTAGAATTATAACCGTGGTAAGGTCTGTTTGACAAGGCGAGAGTTCACGTCGGGCTCAGATCTACGCTCAGCAGCAACACCGGTTCCGGGGGCAGGCAATTGTTGCCAGGGTCTGCCCCCGGTTCACCTCCCGTTCACTCACGAACAAATACCGCCAGGCACTCCACATGAGCTGTCTGGGGAAACATGTCGAAAGGCCTGAAACTTTTTGCGCGGAATCCTGCCTCCGTAAGCAATTTAGAGTCCCTTGCAAGTGTTGCGGGGTTGCACGACACATATACAACCCGCTCCGGGTTTATTGTTGATATTCCCCGTACCACCTCGGGACCCAGCCCGGAACGGGGAGGGTCAACTATTACACAGTCGCATTTTTCTTCGCTTAAAGCGTTTTCTGCCCTCGTTTCCATAACGCATCCTTCCGGAAAACCATTCCTCCTGAAGTTTTCCTTCATGAACCTGGCGGCTTCGGGATGTGATTCCACAGCCTTTACCCTTGCTCCCCTGTCAAGGAGAAAAAGGCTCATTGCGCCAACTCCGGCGTACAGCTCCAGAATGGAGCGCCCTGAACCCGCATTTGCTTCCGAGGCGGCGGATGAAAAAAGTGCGATCGCCTGTTCCGTGTTGACCTGAAAAAAAGAAGTGGGGCCATACGCTATCTCTCTTTTCGCCATATTCTCCACTACAGAGCTTTCGCCCCCGAAAAGCTGCGATCGGGGTCCGAATATGGTGTTGCCCCTGCCCGTATTGAAATTGAAGCACAGGCCGCCCGGAGCAAGTCTTTTAAAAATAGACCTTGCCATTATTTCAACGGGTCCTGTTACACGACCTGCCGGGCGGCTGTTCAGCACGGAAACAACGAGCGGGAGGCTGGACGATCGAGAACCCCTCAGTACAATATGTCTCAACAGGCCCCTGGCGCTTCTTTCGTCATAAGCGGTCACACCGGAGCCGGATACGATTTCATCTATACCCGGAAGCATGCCCCCCAGAACGCTTTCGAGCACGGGACATTCCCGCACGGGAACAAGAGAATGGCTCGATCTCCTGTAGAACCCCAGGCTGTTTCGTTTTCCAATTCGCCTCACCGGAAACGAAGCCTTGTTACGGTATCCCCACTCCGATGGACTGGGCCTGATGCTTTCGACCGGTGGTTCGGATATACCCCCTATCCTCTCAAGGGCGGAACGGAGAATTTCCTCTTTCAGGCGTAACTGCGTATCGTACCCTGCGTGCTGGAGCGAACAACCGCCGCATTCCGAAAAATGCGGACACAACGGATCAACCCTACCCGGGTGCGTTTCTATAATCTCCGAAAATTCAACAACCCCGTACTGTTTTTTTAGATGAACAAGGGTTCCCCGCACCGTTTCTCCAGGAAGCGCTCCCGGAACAAAAACAACGAAGCGTTCCACCCCCCACCGTGCAACGCCCTGACCCAGACTGTTGATGTTCTCAATCACTAACTTTAGCGAATCTCCGCGAGCAAGAGGCATGCCATACCCACTCTCCTCCATAAAAAAGGGAGCCCTGGACGGGCTCCCCGAATTGTAGCATGTAGACCTGGTGTGATTCTGTGGTCTGCCTGGTGCTAGCCTATCAGCGAGTACCCCTCGTTAAAGGCTTTTTCGTTCATTTCTTCGGTTCCTTTCGGAACCCTTGCAAGTATGGCCTTTTTCAGCGATTCCGGCTTGACGAGTCCCTTGTCTTCGAGAACCCGGGCGGTTGCGCCCAGGGCCACCATGTTGGTGACAAGCTCTCTACCCACCTTTTCCCTCGCGGTCTTGACTATGGGAAGAGAAACGACTTTTGCGGGAACGCTCGGCAGAGTTGTGACAAAGGTGTCATCCACCAGAATGACGCCGTCATTTTTTGTATCTGAAGCAAACTCGTCGCAAGCCACCTGGTTCAGGATGACCTGCAGGTCGGGGTTGGACGCTTTGGGGTAATCTATTTTGCTTTTTGAAATTACTACTTCAGATTTGGATTTTCCACCCCTGGCCTCAGGTCCATAGGACTGCGACTGAACCGCTTCCAGACCTTCGAAAAGAGCCGCGGCCTCCCCGGTGATAACCGCGGCCAGGATAACGCCCTGGCCTCCCGAACCGGCAAAACGGATTTCGAAGCGATCGCTCATGCCTTATTCCCTCCCACCGTTTCGATCAGTGTCAGGTACTGTTCAGAGTATTCAGGGGATGCGTTGATCACAAATTCACCAGTAATTATCTTGTCCTTGAGTTCCTCGGGGGACATGTCGGCTGTTTTAGCGACAGGTATGGATGCGCCCTTGAGATATTTCAGGTTGTCCACCGGCATTCTTCGTTTGTTCCGTCTACCGAACTGGGTGTGGCAGCTCGATATGATCTCAACTACGGAGAAACCCTTGTTCGCGATGCCCTTCTTGATGTACTGCTCGCAAAGCATGGGCTGGGCTATGGTTGCGCGCGCCACATAGGTGGCTCCGGCGCCTTCAGCCAGCTTGCACACGTCGAAAGGCGGATCTATGGCTCCGTAGGGCGCCGTTGTGGCCTTGGCGCCGGGAGGCGTCGTGGGGGACGCCTGTCCGCCTGTCATGCCGTAAATATTGTTGTTCATGACAATTGCCGTGATATCAATATTCCTGCGACACGCATGGATGAAATGGTTCCCGCCTATAGCCGTACAGTCGCCGTCTCCCATTACGTCGATGATAGTAAGTTCGGGGTTGGCCATTTTGATACCCGTCGCAAAGCTCAGGGATCTGCCGTGCGTGGTGTGGACGGTGCAGGCGTCAATATAACCGGGCATCCTGCTTGAGCAACCGATACCGGACGCGATGACTGTCTGCTCCTTGGTTTTGCCGCTGGCGACCAGGGCTCTGAGCATAGCGTGAAGAATAACCCCGTGCCCGCATCCCGGGCACCACATATGGGGAAAGAACTGCTGTCTCAGCCAGTTTGTAATTTCGGGACGAGGCATAACTAAGCCACCTCCTGAATGAAGGTCATGATCTCGGATGGCTTGTAAAGCTCGCCATTCACAAGGCTCTTCTTGATGACCTCGGCCTTGCCGTGAACCGCGCGCTCAACTTCCAGAACCATCTGTCCGAAATTCAGTTCGGGAACCAGTATCGTCCTGGCCTTTTCGGCAAGGGCCTCGATTTCCTTGTCGGGGAAGGGCCAGAGGGTAACTGGACGGAAATATCCAACTTTTATGCCTTTCGACCTTGCTTCGCGAACTGCGCTAAGCGCGGTGCGGGCGACGCTGCCGTAAGCCAGAACAATAATCTCTGCGTCTTCGGTCGACTCAGTGTCGAATTCCACGATATCGTCCCGGTAGGCGTCAACCTTGTCGATGAGCCGCGCTGATTTCTTCTCGATCTCTTCCGTACAGTTGGTCGGGAAACCCCATTCGTTATGGGTAAGGCCGGTGATGTGCCAACGGTAACCATCCCCAAATGAGGCCATGGGAGGCAGGTTGTCTTCCGGATC
>CAZBLL010000001.1:0-23992 GCA_964492625.1 uncultured Synergistaceae bacterium | reverse complement strand
TTTTCGGAGGCCTGGGGCACGCAACGGCGGCGACTTTAATGGCGGCGCTGGAGCTTTCGAGACGACTTGGAACCGAGCAATATGACGCTGAAGCAAGACGGCTCGACGAAGCCCTCGGGGAATGGGCGCTGAGGCTTCAGACGGAAGAGAGGGAATTCATAGTGGCTATCTATGCCGACGAGCGGAAACGAATGATGTCCCACGGAAAAATTTCCTGGGGCGGGCTCGAGGGAGCCTCTCTGGATATGCGGTACCTGCTCCGCAAGGCGGTAAGGCTTGGCGCCCGGGGCGTGATGCTGTTGCATAATCACCCCGACGGCAATCTGCACGAGAGCCTGGAGGACAGGCTGCTGACGTCTCATGTCGCCAGGCAGCTTGACGCTCTGGGATTGGAATTCTTCGGACATTATGTCGTGTCGAACGGAGAGTACAGGGCCGTTCCGCGCGACGATCTATCCTGAAAGTGGGTGGCTGGCCGTGTTGGGATCCATATCGGGTTTTTTCGGCAAGGATATTGCAATAGACCTTGGAACAGCGAACATCGTGGTTTACGTAAAGGGCAAGGGCGTCGTGGTGAACGAACCATCTATCATCGCCTACCGCAAGCCCAACCGGCGGAGTCCACGGGAGATAATCGCCTTCGGCGGCGAGGCGAAGGCGATGGCGGGCAAAACGCCCAGGGGAGTAGAAACCGTAAGGCCTCTGTTAAACGGCGTCATAGCCGATTTCGACATGACCGGTGCGCTGATAAGGCATTTTCTGGAGAAGGTCTCCAACGGGATGCGCGTAATGAGTCATCCGCGTGTTGTGGTCTGCGCTCCGGTCCAGGTCACGGAGGTCGAGCGAAAGGCATTTATCGATGCAACGCTTGACGGTGGAGCCAGAGAGGCCTATGTCGTGGAGGAACCCGTGGCGGCGGCGATAGGCGTTGGCCTTCCTATCGCGGAGCCCAGAGGCAACATGATCCTCGATATAGGAGGAGGAACCAGTGAGGTCGCCGTGCTTTCGCTGGGCGGTGTCGTCGTCAGCCGTTCGCTGCGGGCCGCGGGAGATGAAATGGACGCAGCCATCATGAGCATGCTGCGGCAGAAATACACAATGTCGATAGGTCCGGCCACTGCGGAAGAAATAAAAAACACTGTTGGAACCGCCGTCAGGCGCGACGACGAAAAACACATCGAGGTGAGAGGACGCAATCTCACCGACGGCTTGCCCCGGTCTATGCGGATATCCAGCGGCGAGGCGCTTGATGCGCTGAACCCCGTAGTGGGTCAGATAGTAGAGATGGTAAGGGAAACACTGGAAAACACGCCTCCCGAACTGGCCCGCGACATCGCGGACCAGGGCATCGTCCTGACGGGCGGAGTCGCCCTGCTCGATGGCCTGGACGAACGTCTTTCCTCGGAATTGAACGCTCCGGTCATGAGGGCCGAGAGGCCGCTTTTCTCGGTCGCAGAGGGACTGGGCAAACTTCTGGAACAGATTGATTCCATGAAAAAGGTGCTGGTTTCCGTTGGCCACGGCGTCAGATAGAGGCACGCGGCTCTACAACTCTTTACGGAAGTGCGGGTCCCCGTGCTCGGCAAGGTGACGGAGGGCTGGGTCCCGGTCCTTGTCCCGCTGCTCGCGGCGCTCCTGCTGCTGGCGCTTGCGCCGTATTCAAATCTGTCGGGCTGGTCCGTGGAGATTGCTTCTACTGTCCTGAGGTTTCCCGAGTATCCTGCGGTCGCAGCGAGGAACGTTGCGGGAGAAACCCTGGTGTGGGTTTCCGGTATGAACAATCTCCGGACTCAGGTTGAGGAGCTCAGGAAGGAAAACGCGCTCCTCAGGGCTCAACGATGGTCCGCGCCGGAAAAAGTCTCCGATGGCGGGCAGGGACTTCTGGAGGCCAGAGTGGATCTTCGTCCACCCTCACGCTGGTGGGAGGAGGTCCGGGTCGACCGTGGATCGGGCGACGGGGTCCGTGAAGGAGCTCCCGCTCTTCAGAGGGGCTATCTGGTGGGAAGAATTTCAAGAGTGTTCCCTTCTCATGCATGGGTGAGGCTCGTTACGTCGCCCGAATTGATGGTCCCGGTAGTAGTCGACGAGACAAGAGATCTTGGTGTTGCGGCCGGAGACGGCCAGGGTCGCGTGGTTCTGCGATATGTACCTTTCGAGACGGAACTGCGTCCCGGCGACACCCTCAGTACGGCCCTGGTCGGGGACGACCTTCCGCCCGGCCTCCCCCTGGGCGAAATATCCCAAATAGTTGAGGGTGGCGGCTTCCGGGAATATGTTGTAAAAACGGGCGCCGAGCTTTCACGGCTGTACGGGGTTTATATTCTTGTCGAAGGGGGCGCATCCAGGTGATCTGGATGGCGACCTGGTACGTTCAGGACCTTGCTCAGGCGGCGTTTTCGGGGATATCGCTTGTGCCCGACATTTTTCTTCTGGTGGCGTTTTTCAGGCTGGCGTCGAAGAGCGCAATCACGACCGGCCTTGCCTGGATAGCCTTCGCCGGAGGTCTTGCGTGGGACCTGAGGTGGACGGCGATTCCCGGTCTTACCGCAGTGCTTTACGTAGCGGCTCTTGTCGGATTCGGATGGCTCTGGCTCAGGATCCCCGATTCCGGCAGAACGGGTCAGCTTTTCATGGTCATGGCCGCCGGCGCCCATTTTCTCGTAGGGCTCGTCCGAACGTTTACCTGGGGATTCGGAGGGGAAACTATCCTGGCGATGTTTCTGATCCAGCAGTTTCTCGCCGTTACCTTTACGGGTGTTCTCACCCTGTTTCTGACGGCCCGGATGGGTGAAGGCGATGTCAGCAGATAATAAAACCGCCGGCAACCTGAGATACACGCTCTGGCGCGTTGTTGTACTGCTTTCCATAGCTACGCTTTGGGGAGTCCTGTTCAGATACCAGATACTGCAAGCCGACCGCTATGTGAGCCTGGCGGCGCAGAACAGGCTTAGAATGGTCCGGATACCCCCTATCAGGGGCCGTATCTTCGACGCCAACGGCTCACTGATTGCGTCGAATGTTCAGACCTTCAACCTCATGATCTATCCACTTGATCTGGAGGACCCCGATCTTGCGGGCAGGATTGCGGAGTTTTTCGCCGGCAAGGGAATACCGCTGACCGAGGAGAGCATAAGGGAACGGGTGAAAAAACAATACTCGGTCCCCTACAGGGCAGTGGTGCTACTTCCGGATATTACGCTGGCCCAGATGGCGTCGTTTACAAGCGACCCGGCTTTCCCCGCCCAGGTTTTCCCCATTCCTGTTTCCAGAAGGGTTTACCCGTCCGGGCCTCTGGTGGCGCACGTCCTTGGCTACGTAGGAGAGGTAACCAGCGAGGAACTCGACACCGATAAATACAGCGATTACCGGGGCGGGGACCAGGTTGGAAAAAGCGGTGTGGAACAGTACTACGAAGACATTCTGCAGGGAACGCCCGGCGAGGAAGCCGTTGAGGTAGACGCCAGAGGGCGGAGGCTTGGAAGCATCGGATACATGAGACCAACGCCGGGAGAGGATCTGCATCTCACGCTGGACCTGGGCGCCCAGAGACTGGCGGCTGAGCTGATGGCGGGACGCCGCGGCGCGGTTTTCGCAATGGACGTAAAAAACGGAGACGTCAAGGTGCTGTGTTCGTCGCCCTCTTTCGATGCAAACCCGTTGGCCTGGGGGGTTTCCCCTTCCGAATGGAGCCGGCTCCTTTCGGATCCGGCAAGACCTATGATGAACAGGGTGATCAGCGGGACCTACCCGCCGGGCTCCACTTTCAAGGTGGTTCCGGCGTTCGCCGCCCTCGCGGAGGGCAAGATAACCGCCCGGACAAGCTGGAACTGCAGTGGCGCGCTGCGTGTGGGGAACAGGATATTCCGATGCTGGAACAGGACAGGTCACGGAAGCAGGAACGTCATTACGGGCCTTCGCGATTCGTGCGATGTCTTTTTCTATCAAACCGGCCTGAGAACGGGCATAGACAACCTTGTTAAATGGGGTTCGCATTTCGGGGTCGGCCGCGCCACGGGGATCGACCTGCCCGGAGAGGTCAACGGAAACATTGCGGGGTCAGAGTGGAAGATGCTGCGAATAGGCGAGAAATGGTATCCGGGAGATACCGCGAACTACGCCATAGGACAGGGATATCTTCTCCTTACGCCCATCCAGCTGGCGGTTATCTATGCAGCCATCGCCAACGGCGGCTACAGGGTGACGCCGCATTTTTTAGAAGGGGCCCAAAGGATGGAGAACATGAGTCTGCCAGAGAAACCACTCGAACTTGTGCGCAAGGGAATAACGGAAGTTGTCCGCAGCGGAACGGGACGCAGGGCCGGACTGTACGGCGTTACCGTAGCCGGCAAGACGGGGACGGCCCAGAATCCTCACGGAGACGACCATGCGTGGTTCGTGGGTTACGCACCCGCGGATGAGCCGAGGTTCGTAGCTGTGGCGCTGGTGGAAGCGGGCCTTCATGGGTCAAGCACGTCCGGTCCCATCGTAGGGGAATTGCTGGCCTATCTGTGTCGCTTCGAGGCCAGGAGAAAGGGCGAGGATGTCGATGAGCAGGGACATTGACGTCACGCTGGTGTTGAAGGGCGAAAAGGACGGACTGGTTGTCGTTGTGCCGGAATCGGCCCGGGCGAGCGGTATTCCGGCGGCTCTTGAGAGGTTTGTAGAAGAAAAGAAAGAATTTCTGCAAAACACCTGCGTAACTGTGGATATAGGACAACGCAAAATGACCGCAGACGACCTGCTCTTTTTTGCGGGGATGTTCATGAAGATTCCGGGCCTGCGGGTCAGGGCCTGGCGGAGCGACTCGACAGAAACGGCATGTATGCTGGAAAGCGCCGGATTCCGTGTCGTGGAGGGAAACAGCGCCGGGGAATCCGTTTCCGCACAACCGGGCCGTGAGGCCGAACCCACGCTGCTGGTTCTGGAGTCAGTGAGGTCGGGCAGAAGGATAGAGCATGCGGGGGACGTGGTCGTTACGGGCAACGTAAACGGAGGAGCGGAACTGATCGCCGAGGGGAACGTGGTCGTGTGGGGAGATGTAGCGGGTCTTGTCCACGCGGGATGCTCGGGCCGGGACGGCGTTTTCGTTCTGGCGGGCTCCTTCGGCGCTCCCCAGATACGAATAGGAAGCAGGATCAGCTATGCCCGTGAAAGGGCTGGCTGGGGGGCTGCTCCGGTGTTGCTGAGGATCGACGGTGAAACACTCACTGCCCGGGAACTGTCGGACCCGTGCTTTAAAAAACGCAGCTTCGAACAGTAGGCATACGGAGGGATCGCAGTGGATACGAAAATATTCGTTGTCACGTCGGGCAAGGGAGGAGTAGGAAAAACGACCGTTACGGCGAACCTCTCCGTTCGACTTGCAAGGGAGGGCAAAAGCGTCGTGGCCGTTGACGGCGATATAGGCCTGAGAAATCTCGATGTTGTCATGGGCCTGGAGAATCGTATCGTCTATACGCTGGTCGATGTTATCGAGAACGAGTGCAGGCTTGAACAGGCCCTCGTAAGGGACAAACGGGTCGATAACCTTTACCTGCTCCCCGCCGCGCAGACGCGAACCAAGGACGCAGTGAACGCCGAGCAGATGCAGGAACTTTGCGGGAAGCTCAGGGGATCGTTCGACTACGTGATCATAGACAGCCCCGCCGGAATAGAGGCGGGTTTCAAAAACGCTTCGACCGCGGCCGACCAGGCGCTGGTCGTAGCGACGCCAGAGGTTTCGTCGGTGCGCGACGCCGACCGAATCATAGGACTTCTCGAGGCCCAGGGTAAAAAGAACACAAGACTGATCGTCAACAGGATCAGGCAGGCCATGGTGAAAAGCGGGAACATGCTGGATGTATCCGATGTCAGCGATGTTCTGGCGATCGACCTTCTGGGCGTCATACCGGAGGACGACTCCGTAGTGGTGTCTACCAACAAGGGTGAGCCGCTTGCCCTTAACGACAGCTCACCGGCCGCGAAGGCGTTCGCCAACATAGCGTTCAGGCTGATGGGCCGGGAGGCGCCGTTTGACACACCGGGCAGTGGTGACGAACAGAGGCTATTTTCCGGCATTAGAAAGATGCTTGGGATTTAGGGAGGCGTCTGATGGGTTTTCTGAAGCGTTTCATCAACGGCGAGAGATCCGGTCAGGCCGCGAGAGAAAGGCTCCAATTGGTGCTTATCCATGACCGCACAGACATTGCCCCGGAGATGCTCGAGCGATTGCGGGAGGAAATGATCCAGGTGATAAGCAAATATATGGTCATTTCCGAGGACGGCATTGAGCTGGAGCTGGAGAGAGAGGAGCGCTCCGTGGCCCTGGTGGCCAACATTCCGGTTCTGGAGGTCAAGCGGCGCGTTTCAGGTAAAAGCGGGTCATGAAAGGTCTTGAGGGCTGGTGGAAGGAACTTGCCCGACTCCGCGAGATGGACTGGATAGCAGTGGTGTGTATCATAGCCGTGTTCCTGGCGGGGCTTGTGGCGATCTACAGTGCTACGGCCGCAAAGACTTCGGGAGCGTTGCATTTCGTGCTGAGACAGGCCGTATGGGGCATTCTGGCGGCGGTTGTATTTGTGGCCGCTTTCGGAATAGGATACGAACGCTTCCTGAAATGGGCGCTTCCCCTTTTTGGGGTCACTGTAGCCATGCTGGTTCTTGTTCTGGCTATGGGATACGTATCCAGAGGAGCGCAGAGCTGGTTCGACCTGGGTCCCTTCAGGCTTCAGCCTTCCGAACTGGGCAAGGTGTCGCTGGCAATAGCTCTGGCGGCCTGGGTGCGACGCTATCCCCCAACCGGTCTTGGAAATTTTACGGGAGCCCTTCTGCTCTCCGGTTTCGCTGGAGGCCTTGTCGCGCTCCAGCCCGATCTGGGAAGCGCGGCCGTATACGCCTGTATGACCTTTGTGGCCCTTACCGCGGCCGGAGCAAAACGTTCCTACATACTCGCTCTGGCGGGAGTGGCGCTTCTATGTCTGCCTCTGGGGTGGTCCTTCCTCAAGGAGTATCAGAAACTGAGATTGCTGGTGTTTCTCAACCCTTCGCTCGACCCTCTGGGGGCCGGTTACAACGTTATACAGTCGCGCATTGCGGTAGGAGCCGGGGGACTATGGGGGAAGGGTTTTTTACAGGGCAGCCAGAGCCGCCTGCATTTTCTGCCCGAACCTCACACCGACTTCATATTCAGCGTCTTTTCAGAGGAATTCGGTTTTCTGGGAGCTTCGGTGGTCCTGTTGCTTTTCGCCGTTCTTCTGTGGCGGACCATAGGGACAGCCATGCGCTCAAGGGACCGAGGGGCCCGGGTGCTTGTAACGGCGCTTTCCGCCTGGATATGGTTCCAGGTGTTCGAATGTGTGGCCATGAGCATAGGACTTGCTCCGGTCACAGGGATACCCCTTCCGCTGATGAGCTACGGAGGGAGCGCCCTGATATCTCTGGGAATGGCTTTCGGCCTTGTGCAGAGCGTTTATGTTTCGACGCACAGGCAATACAAATAGAATGACATGCAGGGGGGGCGGCACGGTTGAGATATCCGGAAATGGACGATACTTTATGGCCTTTTCTGGCCAGAGCGCGCCGTCCGGCGCGTTATATGGGTGCTGAATGGGGCGTTGAAGGCGCAAAAAAGCGCAACAGGGGCGATCTGGGTTTCTGCCTTGCGTTTCCCGATGCTTACGAGGTGGGTATGAGTTATCTGGGTTTCCAGATACTGTACGCACTGGCTTCGAACATGGAGGGTGTGTCGGCGGAGAGGGCCTACTGCCCCTGGCCCGACGCCGAAAAACTCCTGCGCTCCGAGGGGAAACCGCTTGCATCACTGGAGTCGGGAAAGAGCCTGGGCGATTTCGACGTGCTTGGGTTCACTCTTCAGTACGAACTGACGAGCACGAATCTGTTGACCATGCTGGACCTCGGCGGCGTTCCTGTACGTTCCTGCAGGAGGGGTGAAAACGATCCCCTGGTGATCGCGGGAGGTCCGGGCGCGCTTGCCCCCGAGCCGCTTGCGCCGTTCATCGACGTTTTCTGCCTGGGGGACGCCGAAGAACTGCTCCCGGAACTGCTTGCGGTCGTAATGGAGCACAGTGGAGGCTCACGCGAAGCTTTACTGGAAAAAATAGCGGAAATATCAGGCTGCTACGTCCCGCGCTTCCTTGAAAACCCGAACAGGGTCAAAGCCGACCGCGCAGGTGTGTTTCCACAGGCGAGGTTCAAAAAAAGGATACTTTCCGACATGGACAGCGGATTCGCGCCATCGGATATGATTGTTCCCAATATGAGTATAGTCCACGACAGACTGTCCGTGGAACTGTTCAGGGGATGCACGCGTGGGTGCCGTTTCTGCCAGGCGGGAATGACGAACCGCCCCGTCAGGGAGCGTTCTCCGGAACGTGTCGCCGAGATGGTCAGGCGCCTGTGTTCATCCACGGGGTGGGAAGAGGTGGGTCTGGTTTCACTTGCTTCCTGCGATTACAGTGGAATAGAAAAGGTAGTGGACGAGCTTTACCCGGAGCTGAGGAAAAGGAACGTCAAACTCAGCCTTCCCAGCCTTCGTATGGATTCATTTTCGGTGGGTCTTGCCGAAAAACTGCAGCAACTGGGAGGCAACGGGCTCACGTTCGCGCCCGAGGCGGGAACACAGAGGCTCAGGGACGTGATAAACAAGGGCGTGACCGAAGACGATATTTTCAGGACTATCGAAAAAGTGTTCTCAAGGGGCTGGGACAGGGTAAAGCTCTATTTCATGATGGGACTTCCGTCGGAACGCCAGGAGGACCTGGACGGAATTCTCGAGACCGGGCGCCTGGCCCTGAAGCTGGCTCGAAGGCACAACCGGCGGGGCAAGATAACTCTTTCTGTTGCGGGTTTTGTGCCGAAACCACATACCCCGTTTCAGTGGGAGCCGCAGGATGGCCCTGACTCCCTTGCGGACAAGGGCAGATTCCTGAAATCAGGAGCCAAGAGAATGGGTTTCGGTCTCAACTACCATGAGCCGGGACAGACCGCACTGGAGGGAGTAATAGCCAGGGGCGACAGGCGTGTAGCCGACGTAATAGAGACCGCCTGGAGAAAGGGCGCCAGGTTCGACGGCTGGAACGAATGTTTCGTCCCGAATATATGGGCGGAAGCGTTCATGGAAACCGGAATTGACCCTTCCTTCTATACCACCAGGATCAGATCTCTTGACGAGGCCCTGCCGTGGGATCATATAGACGTTGGAGTAAGCGGCAATTTCCTGGCTCGCGAAAGAGAGAAGGCCTTTGCGGGAATGGGCACGCCCGACTGCAGACGCGGTCCGTGCGCCGCATGCGGCTGCACGGAGTGCGCGCGGGGACCCGATGAAAGGAAAGCGACATGAGGTTGCGCTTTGTCTATTCTAAGCGGGGCAGGATATGTTTTCTTCCCCATGTGGAGACGCCTCCACTCTTCTGCAGGGCCTTCAGGCGTTCCGGTCATATCGTTTCGCTTACCGGGGGTCTTTCGCCGCACCCACGGATCAGCCTGGGGCCGGCTCTTCCGGTTGGGGTGCCCGGATTACTGGAACCGGCCGAAATATGGCTTGAGAAATGCGATATGGACGGACTTGAATCACGGGTCAGCGCGGTTCTCCCCGAAGGCGTTACTATTCTTTCCTGTCGTTGCGTAGAGGGAGAGCCGTCCCTGAACAAGGTCTGTCATGCGGCCCGTTATGAAGTCTATTTCAGGGACCCGGCCATTTTCAAGCGAGTCTCCAGAATGATAAAGGATGGATGGGAACCCCTCAGGGAATGTTTTGATCTGAATGTGAGCGACGGGTTTTTTGCCATTGTATCGGGTTCGCCGGGACAGGTGGGACCCGGGGCCATGGTCAGGGAACTTGTTTCCGGGGGAGTCGTGGACTCGTGGGCAGACCTTTTCATCGTAAGGACCGGTGTGGGCCGCTGGGACAGCGGAAAACTTGTTCCGCTGTCGCCGGAGGAAGGCGCCCCGCTGTGAACCGGCAGGGCAGAAGCATCCTCTCCAACGGCCTGGATCCAGAGGAATGCCGGGTAGCCGTTCTGGAAGACGGGAAATTGCGCGAGATGTACGTTGAGCGCATGTGGGAGCGTCAGCGGGCCGGCGACATCTACAAGGCGCGGGTGGACAGCGTTGTTCCCGGAATGAACGCGGCCTTTCTCAACCTCGGCGACGGAAGGAATGCTTTTTTGTACCTTGAGGATGTAAAGGGCGGAAGTGTAGAACCCAACCAGGAAATGGTTGTTCAGGTGACAAAGACCGCCCGAAAGGGAAAAGGCGCCAGGGTCACGCCGAGGATATCCGTTCCTGGCCGTTATATGGTCCTGATCCCGGGAGGCCGGGAGACGGGCGTATCGCGAAGAATAGATTCGGAAGAAAGGGAACGCCTGAGGCGTGTGGCCAGGGATATGAGGCCCGGGAATGCCGGAGTCATCGTACGAACGGCCGCAGGGAACGTCGGTGAAGAAGAACTGGAGAGCGACCTAAAGTACCTGGAGAACATCTGGGAAGAGATTGAACGGGAATCAAAACAGCAGAACGCACCCTGTCTTCTCTATCAGGACACGGGGCTGCTGGGCCGTGTCCTGAGGGATGAACTCAATCACCAGGTCGGAGAGATAATCGTGGACAGCCCGGAGGAGTTCGCCAGCGTGGAGAACTTTCTCGGGAATTTCGGCATAAACGAGAACGCTCCTTCACTGGATCTTTACACCGGGGCGGTTCCGCTGTTCGAATTCTACGGGGTAGAGGATGAACTGGAAGCCGCGCTCGACCGCAAGGTGTGGCTTGAATCGGGGGCCTATCTCGTGATAGACCAGACCGAGGCGCTAACGGTCATAGATGTGAACACGGGGAAGTTCACCGGAGGCCAAAACCTCAGGGGCACCGTCCTCAGAACAAACCTCGAGGCGGCGGTCGAAATATCCAGACAACTGAGACTAAGGGCCATTGGCGGGATCGTGGTTGTTGATTTCATAGACATGGAGAACCACGAAGACAGAGTGCTCCTGACCGAAAGGCTGGAGGGACTGTTCAGAAACGACAGGCACAAGGCAAGGGTATACGGGATAACGAAGCTTGGGCTGGTAGAACTGACCAGGAAACGGTCGCGCTCTGATATGCGCTCTGTTTTCACCAGGGGCTGCCCGTGCTGCGGCGGGTCCGGGTGGGTCCGGCGGGAGGAAAACGTGGCCATGAACATCAAGCGATTTCTCAGGAAAGTCGTACTTTCCAGTCATTGCGAGGCTTTGCTGGTCGAAGTTCATCCCGAAATAGCTTCAACGATCGCCAGGGATTTTCTCCGCCAGTGGGAAGAAACCCTGAACGTAAGGATATATGCAGGAGGGCGCCCCGATATGCCCTGGGACAAATTCAGGCTCGAAGCCCAGGGAAGCGTGGAACAGGTAGAGCGGCGCGCCGCCATTTTCGAAGACAGGGAGAAAGGCCGTATTGTACATCGGACGGATTCAGCTTAAGGGTTTCAAAAGCTTCGGGGGGTCTCACGAAATAACCCTTTCACCGCGTTTTACGGCGATAGTGGGCCCAAACGGAAGCGGCAAGAGCAATATACTGGATGCGTTTCGCTGGGTGTTGGGAGACGGCCACCCGGGAAGACTCCGTATTGTCCGGCAGAACGATCTTCTTTTCCAGGGAAGCATAAGCCTGGCGCCCTCAAGATGGACGGAAGTCGCGATACAGCTTGGAAGCGAAAAACACCACTGTCAGCTGAGGAGGAAACTTGGCCACGACGAGGGTAGCAGCATCTTCGTGGACGGAGAGAAAGTCCGCCTTATCGACCTTGAGGACGTCAAACGGAAATGGCGGCTCGAGGGTGACAGGTTCGCCTTCATAGGACAGGGAGAGGTTGCCGAAGTCATACAGCAGAGGCCGCTACAGAGGCGCATGCACCTGGAAGCCCTTTTCGGCATCGACGTCTACAGGAAGCAGCGTGAGGACACATCGTCGAAGCTTGACGCCGCCGGAGAGATGACGGCCCGTCTGCTGGCCCTGAGGAACGAACTGGTAAACCGTCGGGAAACGATAGCTCCGATGGTCGCCGTCGCCCGGAAGGCCCGCACCATAATGGACGAACTCGACAGGAGACACAGCGTCCTCTACTGGGTAAGGCGCGCCCGGGCCGAAGAAACCCTGAAACGCCTGGGCGAGGAGGAGGCCGATATAGCTGAGCGCTCGGGGCCCCTTCGTTTCTGGAAAAGCGGCTGGCTCGGGCTGGAGGCGGAGATCGGCGACAGACTGCCGCTTCTGGATCGGCAACGTGAAGCCGGCAGCCGCAGGATAGGGGAGATAGAGAAGGGCCTGGAGGAAACCCGGCGGAATCTTTTCGCGGCAGCTACATCGCTGAAGTCGTCTATCGAACAGGCCGCCTCTGTTACAAAAGATATTGTCGCTGGAAAAGAGAGGATTTCACAGCTCGAGGGTGAGCTCACGATCAAAAACTGCGAGTTTGAGCGCGTAGCGTTGGCGGCCTCCCGGAAACAGGAATCCCTGGCGGCGGCCGAAACCGAATGGAGGGAACGCCGAAGGGCGAACGACCAGCTTGCCGAACAGAAAAAGCTGCTGGTGCAGAGGGAAGCCCTTATGGAATCCGAGCAGGAGAGACGCAGGGCCAGGCTTGAGCTCGCCGGGAAGAGGATTCTTGAGTCTGGACGTGAAACGCCGGAGGCGCAGCAAACAGCCGAGTCCATCGGCGAAAGCCGGATGGAACTGGAGAGCAGGCGGTCGGATCTTCGCGATAAGGAATCGCGCCTTGCGGAAAAACGGCGAGCTTCGGAAGATGTGTGCAGGACGCTCGGCGCCAGACTGCAGTCGACTCGCCGCACCGAAAAGGAAACGGCGTTGACCATAGAGGATATCCGCGACGAGATACAGGCCCGGGGCTACCCGCCCCCGGTAAGGCATCTGCTTTCGGCGGTCAGGCTGGGACGGCTAGGCGCGAATCCCAGGGTGCTTGCAGATGTAGTGACATGTCCGCCCGAGTTCTCGTGCGCCCTTTCGTCGTACCTCGGCGGCCGGATGTACTGGCTTCTGGTAAAGGACATCGATGAATCGGGTTTATGCATAGAGGAATTGAAAAAAGCCAGAGGGGGCAGAGCCACCTTTCTGTCCCTGGAAAGGGCCAGGCCCAGGAAACCCGACAGGACGACAATCGTCGGGGGTGATGTACTGGGGTGGGCCTGCGATATCCTGGAGATCGAGGAAACCTGGAAACTGTGCGTACTGCATGTTCTGGGAGATCTGCTGTTCGCCAGAACCTTCGAGGCCTCTCGCGACATTGTCCGGGGGGGCGCCCGGTTCCCGGTGGTCACGCTGGAGGGCGATGTGTTCCAGCCCGGAGGCGTCGTAAGCGGAGGAAGCAGGGCCAGAGAGGGCGGCATATTCGATCTTCGAGGGAAGCTGGAAAAACATGAAAGCAGGCTCCGGGAAATATCGTCGGAAAGGAACTCGCTGGAGGAACGTCTGAAGGCTGAGGAGACAACGGAGAGGAATATATCAGAGGAACTTGAAAAGACGGCGCTCGAGATAAAAGGCATGAACAGCGAGATAGCAACCCTGCTCGAAGAGGAAAACAACGCACGCAGACGTCTTGATGCCCTGGAAAAGGAAAAGGAAGACCTTCGAAAAGAGACAGCCGTCCTGGGTCGCGGTATATACACTGCGGTTTCAGATATTGCCGGGTTGCGAAGACAGTTATCCGAGACAGGAGAACAAAGAGACGACGCCGGGATGCTCAGGGACCTGGACGGGAAGCGTTCGGAAGCAGCGCTGGCGATGGAACGGCGAAAGGCCGCCGGCGATATACTGGAAAGGATACGAGACGAAAGAGACAGAGCGTTCACAAGGTTTCGGGAACACGAGACAAGGCTGGAGGAGACCGCACGTTCCGAAGACGCGGCGCGCCTTCGGCTCAAAGAACTGGGTAAGCGCTATTTCGGGCTTTGGAACGATCATTCCGGGGCGAGGGCCGAGTGGAGCAGGAGCAAGGGAGAGTACCTGGCCTGTGAAAAAAAACGACGCCTGGCTGCGGACAAACTTGAGCGCGCAAACCGCAGACTGGGTGGGCTTGACGTAAGGCTTGCGGAGATAAGACAGAAAAGGGAATCCCTCCAGGTGGAACTTTCCGAAATGAGGGACCTGTGGGAAGAACGATATCCATTCCCCGGGCGCGACATGGTTGACACCCAGGATCTCGAGACCATTCGCCGAAACGTCCGCAATCTTGAAAAAGCTCTCCGGAAACTGGGCGACGTAAACATGGGCGTTCTTTCAGAAGAGGAATCTCTCGGTGAAAGGATTTCCTTTCTGGATGAACAGCTTGATGATGTCGGGACAAGCATGGAAGAGCTGAGGCGTCTGCTTGCCGAGACCGACGAGCATGCGGGCAAGTTGTTTTCAACCTCCCTTACGCAGATAGACGCACGCTTCTGCGACCTTTTCAAGCGGCTATTCGAGGGCGGCGAAGCGCATCTGCGTCTTTCGGAAGCCGAAAGCATCTGGGAAGCAGGCGTGGAAGTCATAGCTCGTCCTCCCGGGAAAAAGCCGCAGCATCTGGGCCAGCTCTCCGGGGGCGAGCAGTCTCTTTCGGCTATCTCTCTTCTGTTCGCCGCCATGGACGTGGCCGGAGCGCCGGTGGCCGTACTTGACGAGGTGGACGCCGCCCTCGATGAGGTCAACCTGGGGCGTTTTTCCGAACTGGCCAGGGAATATTCCAAATCGCTCCAGATCATTTGCATGACCCACCGGCGGGCCACCATGGAAAGGGCCGACCTGATGTACGGAGTGACCATGTCCGAGCCGGGGTTGTCCCAGGTAGTCGGGGTGAGGTTGGGGGACTGGGACTGATGGAATTCACCAGGGACGCGATCCTGTACGGGGAACTGATGCTATGGCAACCGGAAAAGGGACCCAGGGTCAGCGTGGACTCGGTGCTCCTTACGGCGTTCAGCCAGGTCCGGCCAGGCGAAAGGGTGCTGGAACTTGGATCGGCCCACGGCGCAGTCGCCTTGCTTCTGGCCAGGCGTTTTCCTGAAAGCGGCTCCGTAGAAGGGCTGGAGATACAGCCGGAGCTTGTTGAAGTTGCGCGAAAAAACGCACGAGAAAACGGACTGGAGGGCAGGGTCGCCTTCAGAAGGGGTGACCTGAGGCAGGTTCGCAATATCTATCCTCCACAGTCATTTCAGGTGGTGGTCATGAATCCGCCCTATGATGAACCGGGCAAGAGCAGGCCCAGCCCTCACGACGCCGAAGCCACTGCTCGTCACGGTCTTCACTGCAGCCTGCAGGATGTCGTCCAGGCCGCAAGGTATCTTATAGCAAACAGGGGCAGACTCTTTATGGTCTTCAGGGCGAACCGTACGGCTGAGCTCTGCAGGATACTGGAAGAGTCCGCCATCGAGCCCAAGCGTATACGCCCTGTTCATCCATCCCCGGAGAAAGACGCTAGCGTAGTGCTTGTAGAGGGTGTCCGCGCCGGAGGCGTAGGAGTTACAATCCAGCCGCCGCTGTTTATTCACGATAAAAATGGCGACTATACGCCCTCGCTTCTGGCCGCCTACAGTGTTGGAGGCGGATCGTGCCTCTGATAATCGTTCCCACCCCGGTGGGTAACCTCGAAGACATTACGCTCAGGGCCCTGCGGGTATTGAGAAAAGCCGATCTCATAGCGTGCGAGGACACGAGGCGTACGAGGAAGCTTCTCGACAGGTACCGACTGTCTACCCCCATGGTTTCCTGCTACGCGCACAACGAGTCGAAAAGGGCCGCCATGATCCTTGACAGGCTGCGCGAGGGCCTTACCGTGGCGCTGGTTTCGGACGCTGGAACCCCCTGTATTGCGGACCCCGGCATGATAATCCTGGAACAGGCTTTGAGTGAGGGCGTCGAGGTCGACGTCCTGCCGGGACCTGTAGCCTTTGTGCCGGCCCTGCTGCTTTCCGGGATGACCCCGGCGCCCTTTGTTTTCGAGGGGTTCCTTCCCCCAAAAAAGGGCGCCCGCGCGAAACGCCTTGAGGAACTTGCGAAGTTCCGGGGAAGGTTTGTAGTGTACGTTCCCCCTCACGATCTTTCGGGCGTACTGGAGGAAGTCTCAAAAGCATGTCCCGGAAGGAATGCAGCCGTCGTAAGGGAGATATCCAAGATACACCAGGAAACCATTCGGGGGACACTTGAGGATCTTGCAGACGACCCACGCATGGGAACGCTTCGGGGAGAGATGGTCCTTGTGGTGGGCGAGCCCGCTGAAGAAGGCCCCGGAGACGAGTGGATGGATGAAGCCGCCAAACTGGACGAGAGCGGATTTTCTATGCGGGAGGTTGTCAAGAGAATTACGGAAGGGTATGGTATTCCGAAAAACAGCGTCAAGCGATTTCTGCTTGAGGCCCGGCGCGAGGAGCCCGACGCCTGATCTGGAAGCATGATCCGGGTCGACGGTCGTCCAAAGATGCCTGAAGGGGGAACCTGAACATGAGCGATAACCGTTTCTACATCACCACCCCGATCTATTATGTGAACGACGTGCCCCACATAGGTCACGCCTATACGACGATAGCGTCCGACGTGATGGCGCGATACAAGCGCATGTGCGGCTACGACGTCATGTTCGCCACGGGAACGGACGAGCACGGACAGAAGATACAGCAGGCCGCTGTCGAAAAGGGAAAGACAGCTCAGGAACTCGTAGATTCCGTTGTCGTCAACTTCAGAAAACTATGGGATGTACTGAACATAACCAACACCGATTTCATCAGGAC
Source organism: uncultured Synergistaceae bacterium (assembly GCA_964492625.1). Classification (GTDB taxonomy): domain Bacteria; phylum Synergistota; class Synergistia; order Synergistales; family Thermovirgaceae; genus CAZBLL01. Next base: position 7,250 of record CAZBLL010000001.1, on the reverse strand, counting down.
TACCGAGGACCGCCACGTGAAAGTGGTCCGGCATATCTTTTCCCGCCTCATGGAGCAGGGCGATATATACAAGGGTTCGTACGAGGGCTGGTACTGTGTTCCCTGCGAAACCTATTTTCCCGAGAGCCAGATAGCCGAGGGTAACGTATGCCCCGATTGCGGCAGACCCCTGCAGAAGATGACGGAGGAAAGCTACTTTTTCCGTATGTCCAGGTACGAGAAGCCGCTGCTCGAATTCTACGAAGCGCACCCCGAAGCCATCAGACCGAAAAGCCGTTACAACGAGGTGCTCAGCTTTATACGCGGCGGACTCAGGGACCAGTCGATATCGCGTACGACCATACAGTGGGGTGTTCCTCTTCCGGGCGACGAAGATCACGTTATCTATGTATGGTTCGACGCACTCATCAACTATCTGACGGTGTGTGGATATCCCGATGACGAAAAAAAGGTCGCCGAGTTCTGGCCCACTGTTAACCACATCATGGCCAAGGACATCATCCGCTTTCACTGCGTTGTGTGGCCGGCTATGCTGTTGGCTCTCGGCCTCAATCCTCCGGCCCGGGTGTTCTCGCATGGCTGGTGGACGGTCGAAGGAGAAAAAATGTCCAAGTCGAAGGGCAATGTTGTCGATCCGTTTGAAATGGCCGATCGCTACGGAGTGGACGCGTTCCGGTATTTCCTTCTCAGGGAGATACCCTTTGGATCGGACGGCGATTTTTCGGAGGAGGGCCTTGTCAGAAAGATCAATTCAGATCTTGCGAACGATCTGGGTAATTTGCTCAACCGGACGCTTCAGATGGTGAACTCGTTCGCCGGGAAGGTCATACCACAGGCGGGACCCCTGGCCGGGCTGGAAGAGGAAATGGGAGGCCTGGCCTCCAAAACGATGGAGAACTACAGGTCTGCCATGGAAAACTACCAGTTTGATGAGGCTCTCAAGGCCATATTGACCTTCGTCAGAAGGAGCAACAAGTACATAGACGAAACGATGCCGTGGAAGCTGGGGAAGGAACAGCAGACGGAAAGACTTGGAACAGTACTGTACACCCTTGCGGAAACGCTCCGTTTCTCGGGGCTCCTGCTGTCGCCCTTTGTTCCGGAGACCGCCGAAAAGATATGGAACCAGCTTGGCCTCGATGGAAATCCCGCCCTGGGTCTTATGGATTCTTTCGAATGGGGCGCCCTGAGACCGGGATATCCCGTCAGAAAGGGACCCGTACTCTTTCCCCGCATAGACTTGGAGGCCTGGACCAGTGAAAAGGCCGAACGCGACGCCGCGCGGGGAGCGGCGCCGGATCCCGGCGACCACGAAGATGAAATATCAATAGACGATTTCAAGAAGGTGGAACTGAGGGTCGCAAGGGTCGTTTCGGTTGAACCCGTGCCAAAGACCGACAAGCTGTTCAAGCTAAACCTGGACCTGGGATACGAACGCAGGACCATCGTTTCCGGCATCAGGGGACCATACAGCGAAGAGGATCTCGCGGGCATGAATATCATCGTGATCTGCAACCTCAAGCCCGCCAAACTCCGGGGCGTCGTCAGCAACGGAATGCTGCTTGCGGCCGAAACTCCCGACGGCAAGGGGCTTGCTCTTCTGACGCCCGACCGCGACATTGTCCCCGGGTCACGGATACACTGACGAAAGGCGAGGAAAAGCGTTGACAAGATTGGCCGACACGCACTGTCATCTCTATATGAAGGGCCTGTCTCACAGGCTTGACGAGGTTTTCCGCAACGCCTCCGAAGCGGGCGTCGAACGCTTCATGGTGGTAGGCTCCGACGAACAGGCCAGTTTCGAGGTCGTTTCAATGCTGGGTGCGTTTCCCGAAAAGGGAGTCTACGGTGCGGTGGGGGTGCATCCGCATGATTCGAAGTCGGTGGCGGGCGGGCTGCCGGAAGAACTTACGGACCTGGCGGAAAACAGACGTGTCCTGGCCGTAGGCGAAACAGGGCTCGATTACTATTATGATCACTCGCCCAGGGATATCCAGAAAAAGGTCTTCTCGATGCATATAGGTTTTGCCAGGGAAGCAGGAAAACCCCTCATTATCCATGCCAGGGATTCCTATGACGACGTGCTGTCTCTGCTGGAAAAGGAAAAGGCCCATGAGTGCGGAGGCGTCATCCACTGTTTTTCGGGAACTACGGCTGACGCCGCCAGAGCTCTGAACCTGGGTTTTTACATTTCCTTCGCCGGGCCGGTCACCTACCCGAAGAACGGCGGACTGCGAAAAGCGGCCGCCGTCATACCGGAGGAAAGGATACTCTGCGAAACCGATTCGCCTTTCCTCGCCCCCCAGCCCGTGAGGGGTACGACCAACGAACCCGCGATGGTGCGCCACGTCTACGAAGCGGTAGCGGCGGCAAGGGGCGTACCTGTGGACGAACTGGCCAGGAAGATATGGAGAAACGCTTCGGATCTGTTCGGGTGGCCCGATTGAACCCCTTCAGCTTCAGTACGGAAACCTGTTGCATGAATACAGCCGCTCGGACGGGTGTCGTGAAAACCTCGCATGGGACAATAGAGACACCTGTCTTTATGCCGGTCGGAACCAAGGCTACAGTCAAAGCCATGGCGCCCTTCGAACTGGAAGAAATAGGGTCTCAGATAATCCTCTCCAATACCTATCACCTGAACCTGAGACCCGGCCCCGAACTGATCAGGGAGGCCAGGGGGCTCCATTCATTCATGAACTGGAAGAGGTCCATTCTGACCGACAGCGGGGGGTTCCAGGTTTTTTCCCTTTCTTCGCTGCGCGCAGTGTCGGACGACGGTGTATGGTTCCGCTCGCATCTCGACGGAAGCCCCCATTTTATGACGCCGGAAGAGTCGGTAAGGATACAGGAGTGCCTGGGAAGCGATATCGCCATGTGTTTCGACGAGTGCGCACCCTGGCCCTGTTCGGAAGAAGACTCCCTCAAAGCCGTACAGAGAACTATCTCGTGGGCCGGACGTTGCAGAAAAGCCCACACAAGGAGCGACCAGGCCCTTTTCGGAATCGTCCAGGGTTCCGTTTTTCCCGACCAGCGCGCGATGTGCGCCAATGAACTGGCCGGCATGGATTTCCCCGGCTACGCAATAGGAGGACTTTCTGTGGGCGAGCCGCATGCGGCGATGTACGATATACTCGACGTGCTTAACCCGCTGCTTCCTCAAGGCAAACCGCGCTACCTAATGGGAGTGGGGCATCCGCTGAACCTGGTAGAGGCAGTAGCGCGAGGCGTTGACATGTTCGACTGCGTTCTCCCCACGCGCAACGCCAGAAACGGCGCCGTGTTCACCTCCCGTGGAAGGATCAATATCAAGAACAGCCGCTACGAACGCGACTGGGGACCGCTGGACCCGGAATGCGACTGCTACGCATGCCGGAATTTCAGCAAGGCCTATATCAGACACCTGTATCGATCGGGAGAAATTCTATCATCCAGGCTTTGCACATGGCACAACCTCCGTTTCCTGACGAGGCTCATGGAACAGATACGAGAATCCATCCGGGAGGGCTGTTTTCCGGTTTTTCGAGAGACCTTCACGGAAAAGTATCTGGAGGAAAAGCGCTCGTGAGAACAAGGGTCGTAAAAATCGCCGACGTCGAGGCGGTTGAATCGGCATTCGCCGATGCGGGACGGATCATAAGAAACGGAGGCCTGGTGGTTTTTCCAACGGAAACCGTATACGGTCTGGGGGCCGATGCAACTAACGCTGAAGCAGTTGAGGGGATATACAGGTGCAAGGGAAGACCTTCGGACAATCCATTGATCGTTCACGTGGCCTCGGTGGAGCAGGCGGAAACCATAGCCCGAGTGAGTCCCGAAACAAAAAGACTGATGCAAAGATTCTGGCCGGGACCGCTTACGCTTGTGCTGCCGGTTCTGCAGGGAGTTCCTTCGATAGTAACCGCCGGCCTGTCCACTGTGGCCGTAAGGATGCCGGATCATGAGGTGGCCCTGCGCCTGATACGCGCCGCCGACACACCTGTGGCCGCGCCCAGCGCCAACAGGAGCACAAGACCCAGTCCCACCGACGCGCAGGCTGTACTTGAGGATATGGATGGGCTTGTCGCCATGGTTTTAGACGCCGGGCCTACGGCGGTGGGTGTTGAATCAACGGTCGTTGACGCCACCGGACCCGGCCTTGTGCTGCTCCGCCCCGGGGGTGTTCCGGTAGAAACCATAGAAGAGTTCCGGGGAGCGCCTGTAACCAAAGACCCTTGTGCGCCCGAAAACCGGTCTCCCGGGACCAGGCATCGTCATTACGCTCCCTCGATACCGGTAGTGCTCATGGACCCCGGAGAATTGTGGAAAAACGAGCCGGCAATACTCGACGCGGGAGATATGCTCGCATATATGGGCATGGCCGATCCGCCCAGGCCGGTTTGCAGGGCCGTGGTTTTCCAGTCCGTGGTGGAATACGGGAGGGGGTTGTTCCAGACCCTCAGGCTGTTCGAACGCTGCGGGGCTAAGGCGGTGCTGGCGGAGCTTCCCGGAGACCCGGGGCTCGGAAGGGCCATTGCCGACAGGCTTCGGAGGGCTTCGGAAAAACGACGGTAACGCAAGGCTACAGCAGCGACAGATTACGCTTGCCAAAAGCTTTGCACATTGCTACAATCATCGCCGTTGTACGGAATCATACATATGGGGAAGTGGCGGAACGGTAGACGCGCTGGCTTCAGGAGCCAGTGTCCGAAAGGGTGTGGGGGTTCGAATCCCCCCTTCCCCACCATATTTGTCATCTCTGCTGCAAGGAGAACTGGCGATAAAGTCCCTGAGGATGTCCTCAAGGTATTTGGGGTCACACTGTGCCTATTGACACGGTGTGGCCCTTTCGTTATCCTATTAGTTTGTCACGTCCCGGTTTCCCAAATTTCGACTGACAGGGAAGGTGTATCCCCCCATGGCCGAGTTTGTCCCCACGAGCAGTAAAAGAAAAAGGCTTACTTTTGGTCGAGCCCATGACCTCGTCGAACTCCCGGATCTGGTCTCCATTCAACGCAGTTCCTACAGAAGTTTCTTTCAGTTCGACGAATCCGGCGTTTTGCCCGGTAAGGACGAGAGGAACAGTCAGGGCCTGCAGGAGCTTTTCGACGAAATATTTCCCATCGAAAGTTACGACGGTTCATTTGCGCTGGAGTTCGTTACCTATTTCGTCGAGTCGCCCCAGATAACGGAACAGGAAGCAAGGCAGCGCGATCTCACCTGGGCGCGCCCGGTCAAGGCGACCATCCGTCTGGTGAACAGGAAGACGGGCGAAATCAAGGAAGAGGAAGTCTATCTCGGCGATTTTCCCGTAATGACGGAAAGGGGCACCTTTATCATCAATGGGACGGAAAGGGTGGTTGTAAACCAGCTCGCCCGTTCCGCCGGCGTCTACTTCAATGCGGAGAACGCTATTCCCGGACAGGAAAAATACTCCGCCAAAGTAATACCCGACAGGGGCGCCTGGCTTGAATTCGATCTTACGCCGGGGGACGTTCTGTCCGTCAATGTGGATAACCGTAAAAAGCTTCCGGTTACCATGTTGCTCAAGGCTTTCAGCGTAGAAAACGACGACGCCATACTCGAAATCTTTGACGCCAGGGAAGAACAGCTCGATCTTATAGAAGAGGCAGTTCGCGGAAAACTCATAGCCGAAGCCATAGCCGACGAGTCCGGAAAAGTAGTGGTGCGGAAAAATGACCGCATCACCAAGGAGCATCTTGAAATGCTCTGGGACATGGGCAGGACCAAGGTGTGGGTGTGGAACGTGGACCCGGCCATTGCCGCCACCCTGGAGCGTGACGGAACCAGAAGCAGCGACGACGCCCTGCTTGAGATGTTCAGGCGGCTGCGTCCCAACGAACCCGCCAGGATGGAAAACGCAAGGGAATACGTGTACGGGCTTTTCTTCGACACACGCCGGTACAATCTCGGGCGCGTGGGGCGATACAAACTGGGCAGAAAACTGGGGCTGGACATTCCCGAGACTCAAAGGCTACTTACCATCAGGGATGTTGTAGCCATAGTGAAAGGTCTTTTCAACCTCAGGAACGGAGAGGGAAGGCCCGACGATATCGACCATCTCGGCAATCGCAGGGTGAGGGCGGTAGGCGAACTGCTCCAGAACCAGGTGCGGGTGGGCCTGCTTCGAATGGAACGTATCGCCAAGGAACGCATGACCACCATCCCCGATCTTACCGAGGCGACGGCGAAAGATCTTATCAACGTCCGACCAATTTCCGCAGCCCTCAGGGAGTTCTTCGGGTCAGGCCAGCTTTCGCAGTTTATGGACCAGACCAATCCGCTCGCGGAACTGACGCATCGCCGGAGACTTTCGGCGCTCGGGCCGGGAGGCCTGAGCCGGGAAAGGGCTGGCTTTGAGGCGCGGGACGTTCACTACACCCATTACGGCAGGGTGTGCCCAATAGAGACACCCGAAGGTCCGAACATAGGCCTCGTCACCTCGCTTGCCACCTACGCGAGGATAAATGAATACGGCTTCCTTCAGACCCCCAAGAGAAAGGTCGAGGACGGCTTCGTGAGCAACGATGTCACCTACCTTTCCGCGGACGAGGAAGACGAAACCTATAGCGGACGCGCCAATACACCTTTGAACGACGACGGTTCACTCGAAGAGGAAGAGGTTCATGTCCGTTATCGCGGCGCCATAGTCGAAGTGTCTCCGGGAGATGTGGACTACCTCGACGTATCGCCCAAACAGATTGTCTCCGCTTCCACGGCGCTGATTCCGTTTCTGGAACATGACGACGCCAACAGGGCCCTTATGGGTTCGAATATGCAGCGCCAGGCCGTACCCCTCATTCAGGCCGAGGCCCCGCGAATCGGTACCGGAATCGAAGGTCGCATCGCTCTCGATTCGGGGTCCTGCGTTACGGCCCGCCGTTCGGGGACTGTTTCCTATGTAGACGCCAGGAGGATAGACGTCCGGGTTGAAAACGGAGGCGAAACGCAAAGCTACGATCTGGTCAAGTTCAGAAGGTCGAACCAGGGAACGATCATCCATCAGAAGCCGGTCGTTCAGACCGGCGACAGGATCGAAGCCGGCTCGATAATCGCCGACGGTCAGTCGGTGGAGCAGGGAGAGCTGGCGCTCGGCAAGAACGTTCTGGTGGCCTTTGTTTCGTGGGAGGGCTACAACTACGAAGACGCCATATTGTTGAGCCAGAGGCTGGTCAAGGAAGACCTGTACACTTCAATACATATAGAGGAATACGAGATGGAGGCCCGCGACACGAAACTGGGCCCCGAGG